>JAUSMY010000047.1 GCA_030646035.1 Thermodesulfovibrionia bacterium
GGAGTTTGTGGGCTTGCTGTTACAACACGTGTTGCCCAAGGGCTTCCGACGTGCCAGAGACTTCGGGTTTTTGCATGGCAATGCCAAAAAACTGTTGTGGCTGGTGCAGCAGGTGTTGGGGGTGCGCATTCAACACGGGCCCACACCACGCACACGTCCGACCTTCCGCTGTGGTCGCTGTCAGCAGCCGATGCGCATCGTGGGGTTTATCCCGAAGCCGCGACAGTCTGGATAAACACAGCGCAATAACCAATCTGCCACTCACCGCACACACAAAGGAGAGCGCAGCAACTGATGAGAAAAGCGTGACTACCTTTTATCGCTGAAACGGGGCGAGAGCAGCACTCGCCCTGAAGAATAAAAACGAAATGGCATTTTGAAAATCCTGCACTGCTGCCCCAGCAATCCCTCTCAGTTCAATCGACATATCTGCTTATAAGAGTTATTCCAACAACGGGCTTGTTCAACTACTGGATAAAGTCGCGGCTGCGCGCGACTTATCCTTATTTGTTGTTCGCGGCGAATTTCCATAAATATCCCAACCGAATAACCGCAGACGTGCTCAGGATGGCCGTCTTCCCAATTCCAGACACCGTTGTTGGGTTCGCTGGTCATCGCTATTAGACGAGCCCTGTCATCTTCTTTTTCGCGTGTAGGGCGAGAAGCTTTCTTAGCCTCGACCGCTATGAGATTGTCATCTGGAGCAGGTAGCTCGCCACGAGAGTGGACAATTAAATCTGCGGTTATTGATACAACCTGAAGATCATTATTTATGATCGTCTTAACCTTGCCACGCTGCTTCCGGTTGTATTCAATGTCGGCATAGTAGCCGGTCACTCCCTCTAGCTGTAACTGACATTCCATGAAATGAGCCAAGCGACCGCATGTGTTTCGTTCACTGACATCGGTGAGCAGTGAGCCTCCTTCTCGCTCTAGGAACGCCCGGAGCGCATCATCAAAAATTAGTTCTGGGCGTCGCATTCGGGTTTCTCTCGTATTAGGTCTAACGCTTTACTCACCGGAAAATGGCGAGCGCCAGCGGAGTATCGGATGTTGCTAAGTTACATCCTTGAATATTTACGTCGATGAAACAGATGCCAGCAACCTACAGTGCACGTCTAGCTGTGCTAGTCTGTATCTATTTTACGGTTGAATACTTACACCATGCGTTTTTTTAATTTCAGTGCCACATTCTCCTGACCAGACAGGAATGTCACGACTTCCTTCCCTGATGCAGCTAACTCTATGAAGCTCACTGCCCTCTAGGCCAATGATAGTGACTGAGCGCACAGAGTTATCGATGTCGACTTTGATAATAGCTAGCTTCTTGTCTCCAGTGGTAACGTAAGCTGAACTCGCAGAAATCTGAGGTTTAAAATTTTCAGGGTCATAACCCATGTCTGCATAGCTGTCTTTACCTTTTTTTAGAATAGTGTCCATGACCCAAGTTTCTAAATTCGCAAGTACGGCTTGGTCAAGATCGGCTTCCGTTATCCCCTCCGAGCTTTGAGTTGTTGTGATTGCCACAACAGGCTGAATGTCCGATTGCTGTAAATCAGTCGACAGCCTCCTTGAGGAAGATACTGATACCTCCCAAAATTGAGTAGTGGCCATCGCCAGTAATATAGCCCCAATGAAGAAAGCGATTGGCAGGAGCGTCTTTAGAATTGCCCTCCTATTCTGTGTTATGGCCAAACCATCAATAGCCCTAGTAATAGACTGAGATAGGTAATAACCAAATGCCACGGGAACGACTGCTATGATAGCTGAAAATCCTGCGTAGTTACTGGCAAATACCGAGTCCTCGCCACTTACGAGGCTTTGAATAACCTCCGAGAAACCACTTATATCACCATAAACTTTCAGACAAATTCCGGCCCATAAGTGATAAAGCATCCACAAACGAGATGGCTTTTCTTGTTTCACTTCCTGGGTAGCAATTTCGCCTTCTATCCATTTGTCCATGGGTTTACCTTAGAAACATAATATCAAATAAAGAATGGGATGCGTGGGGGTGTCGCCGATTTGAACTCGAATTTCTGAGAAACTTTGGCTTTTTTTCACGTGGTTTTTCATCATGCACTCAGACAAATTGGTGTTCGCGCAACTCATGGAGTATTTACCCCTTCACACATTCCGCCGCTGTGTGCAGCGCTACCCATCAAAATATCCCAGATAAACAATAAGAGCGAAAAATCCGATCCAAATGAACACGATTTTTGCGAAAGGAAGAAGGTACCATTTTCTTTTTCCTGATTTTGGCTTCTTGTACTGTTGAAGCGCTATAGCGATACTTCTTCCGACACGTGCTATCCAAAAACCACTTGCCTCTTCGTATTCCTGGATTGAGGAAAACGCTGACCTCTCTGGAGGTGCCGGAAACTGTCTTTTAACTTCTTCAGGCAAACTGTCCCAGCTCCAGCCCCCGCCACACTCGGTAGTTGGGCTTGGAGATTTTCTCTCCTTTAAACTGCGCTTCATATTCTGGCGATACTCATGCAACATTAGGGCTTGAGTTTCGGCATCATTCCGCACCGTTTCCACATCTGACCCGTTGGCCTCGGCAATGAATACCTCTGCGTCCTCCATAGTTTCAAATTCACGAACGAGTTTGTAGTTGTAATCAAGAACGCAGTAATAACCGAGTGCTAAAGCCTCAGTATCAATTCGGAACGGTAATTTATGCCCATTTGTCATTGGTACCAGCCACGTATAATTGTGCTCTCCTAACCCTTTCCTTCAGCGCCAAAAGCATGTTGGCTCGCCAGTTGCGCAAGCAAGATGCGTGACGTCATGCTTTGGTCTAACTGCAAAAATCTGTCGGGCATTTCTGTCGCTATGAAAAGGACGCCATAAACTCTGGAATAATTCTGCCGTGAGCTTTCTTAGCATTTATGAGAACCAAAGCGCTCAGCGCTTTTTCCGCTTCGACATTCCCATTAGCCCCAAACATTTTAGAAAGCACCTTTACCACAGGCTCGAGCTTATATGGCCCAGGCTCGCGCAATGCCACCGTTACTGCAGTTTCAGCCTTTTTAAAGTCATCAAATGCCTGATTCTCTACCGCCTTGTACGCTGGGGTTCCCATGACTAGGTTTGGGTTATGCGCATCCAACATTCCGACTACAATAGATCGGACTATGCTGTTCCAGGTCATGCTATCAATCTGAATGCGTGACTTCTCCTTTGCATAGAGAATGGAGGCATATAGTGATACGCAACAATTCCAGTAGATATCTTTTCCATTTCCACGATCCTCACTAAAGATATTGTTTTCCGTTGCATACAGTTTGTGTGTTTCCAAGGCGATATCTAGCTCGCTGATATGATGACCAAAGTCCTCCTTTCGTGGTCGATCGTCTTCAATCTCCGACAACCACCTCTCTACAGCTATAAAGTCATCGAACGGCGAATAATTTGCCGGTTTTACCAAAAACACCTTGCATTTTTTGTAAGAGATAAATGCCTCATACTCATCTCTCCTTAACACAATATTTTTGTACCCTTCCTTGTCAGTGTAGAACCCACTAGCGACCCAATTCATATGCGCTGCTTGCTTACCAAGCAGATTGTATGGATTTTTATAAGCTGCCCAAAGTCGCTTGGCTATTAGGACAATCAAAACAGCACCTAAGGCCCACCAAATCATCTCGCCTACTCCAATTGATATGCCTAACATTGCATCAGTGTGCATGCACACTTAGTAATTTTCTTGACGGGAGTCCGTGCCTCAATCTGAAGGCAATTCAGGTTGTGAAGCATTGCAAGCCCCCGCCAATTTCGTGAAGCCTGCATACTATATCGGCACCCAACAAAACTCCACCCCTGCCACCCGCCTTTCATGTGAAGTGCTGAGAGTCTAACCCCTCAAACCTTCCTCAACTCCGGCTTCATCACCTTCCCCATCGCGTTCCTCGGCAACGCCGACACCACACGCAACTGCTTCGGAATTTTATAAGGCGACATCCGCGATTCACACCAGCTTTTCAACTCAGGATTGGTCAACTCCTGCCCCGGTTTTAACACGACAAATGCGGTCACCGCCTCGCCCCAGGTTTCATCTTCGACGCCAATGACGGCGCACTCGCTGACTTTTTCATGGGTCAACAACGTGCCTTCGATCTCCAGCGCGGAGAGTTTATAGCCGCCGGATTTGATGATGTCGACGGATGAGCGGCCCATGATGCGGTAGTAGCCGTCTTCGCGCACGGCGACGTCGCCGGTGCGGAACCAGCCGTCGACGAAGCTCTCTGCGGTTGCGGCGGGATTGTTCCAATATTCGAGGAAGACGTTGTCGCCACGGATGCGAATTTCACCCGGCGCGCCTGCTTCCGCAATGATGTCGCCGTTGTCATCGAACAGCTTGGCGTCGACGCCGGGCAGCGGAATGCCGACGGCGCCGGCGCGGCGTTCGCCGTGGTAGGGGTTGGAGAGGCCCATGCCGATCTCGGTCATGCCGTAGCGTTCCAGCAGTGTCTGTCCGGTGAGCGCCTGCCACTGTTGATAGAGTTTCACCGGGCACGCTGCGGAGCCACTGATGTTC
>JAUSMY010000048.1 GCA_030646035.1 Thermodesulfovibrionia bacterium
CGCGCGATTTCTTGTTGAATGGCGATTCGCATGACTTCAGGATCGGCGATTTCCAGCTTTCTCATGATGACACCTCCGGAACAGGAAACTGTCATCAGTATAGTTTAATAATGCGGCATTACATATGTCGTTATGTTTAAATGCGCAAGGCGCAGCCATTTTTCGGTGAAGTAGTGCCAAAGGCCGTCAAGGTTTGCCAGCAGATCAGGTACGTTGCGCACTTGGAGTTCTTTCAAGGCGTTGCGGTTCGTCTGAAACTCTTGACGCCATACCGGATCATCGGCTTTCCAGCCACGCGCCTGCCAGAGGTCGTAAAGATAGGTTTGTGGCTTTCTTCGGTGATTTCGAGAACCTTGTCATAGGTGCGGCTTTGAATATTGCCGCCTTGACCGATCATCCAGCCCGTGAAGCGGTCACCCGTGCCCCAATAAGCAGCTTTCTTGCGTGCCCGAGTCACCCACTGCTGAACAGCCCATTGATCCATGGGAACAATGGGGATGAAGTCGAGACACAGATCAGCACGGCTGACCTGTGCAAGCTCATCGACTCGACCAAGGGAACTGACGACGAAGCGCAGTTCCTGTTCGGCGCATTCAACACCAACGGCGGTGAGATATTCGCTGCTGATCTGTGCATAAACCAGCGGGAGCCTTGAACCTTTGCTGATGTTCAGGCGAAAGCGATCATCGAAGAGCACAAAACGGAATCGACCGGCCCCATGACTGGCGACGGCGAACAAGTGATTGCCGATGGTGATCTGTGCTTTTGCCTGTTCTGCCTCTTCGTCGCCCTGGGCTATTTCCTTGAGTTCATCCAGGCGCCCAAACATATCTTCTGACAACTCGCCGGGATAGGAGAGGTACAAAGAATCAATGGCTGTCCTCAAGACAAGGCAGAGCTTCTGATTTTCCTCGATGTATTTAGAGGGTACTGTGTTACTAAGTTGCGTACCCTGTGCCACAGCCCCGGCGCTGACCCCGGCCGCGCGCTGCGCGCGGCGGGCGGGGTGCTGCGGCGGGACGGATTCATCTTGTCCTGCCTGTTGAGACAGTTTGCCAGGTGACTGGCGATCTTCGGGCTTCATATCCATTCCTTTGAAGGATGCCAGGCATGCCGGCTTGGCTTCCTGAAACGGATATGGACTTTATGCAGCCACGTGCTGCAAGTCGTCTACCTCAAATGATCATTTGAAGGGTTTGATTTTCTTCGACTGAGTGTATTGCTTGCGCAGATTACGGCGGGCGTTATAGCTGTTGGGATAGACCTTGAGTTGATGGACGAGAAGGTTTTCCAGTTGATCGTCAGAGAGTTTATCGAAGCCCAGGTCACGCAGTACGCAGAGGGCGTAGCGCAAGTCCTGGTAACTCTGCCAGTGTTTTTGCGAGGGGCCTTTTAAGGCATTACGCAGATGTCTAAAGAAGAGCTTGTCGTGGAGCAATTCAGCCCGACAGATACGCGCGGCAATCGTGGGGCAGGCTACTGCAGCACGATCAACACGAACTGCATTAAATAAGGAATCGTCATTCCCCTGCCTTACTTCATCAATCAAGGTAGACATCGTCTTTTGATAAAGCATGATGCTCAAGATGGTGCGTTGAATGGTAAAGGTCACACCAATCAAATGCTTTTTCTCGAAGAGACCTTTCCAGCCGCCTGTCCATTCATCATCATCATCTAGATCGAACGCATCAAGAACCACTTGCTGGGGATCAGGGGCTTGCGCGGCCTGTTTGATGAAGTCCACTTTGTCGATCACCAGGAGCATCAAGGCTAGATGCTCGATGAAAGGGAGCTCGTAAATATCTGACCACGCATAATCCTTAGGAAGCAATTCTTCCAGTTTGGCTTTTGATACACCACGAACAAGTTCTGAGAGTTCACCGCGCTGCTTGCGGAGTTCAGGCAGCTTGTCGATCAACGTCTTGAATTGCTCGGCGGTAATTTTGCCGTATTCTTTCGTCATGTCGTTCATGGCGATATGATGCAACAGAAATCAAAAGCATGGGAGTTTTACAGATCGAGGTTTGCACACGGGTTACCCACCGCCGGACGCCCGCCAGCGTTAGAGGCGCGCTGGCGTCCGACCGTGGATAACCCTGCTTTACTCCTTATTCAAGTTTTGACGGAGTAGTAGCTTATTATTCAGATTGGATTTATTTTATGTATTCGCAGCCCCGTGTTACATGAACGGGGGACAGCAATCGGCCAGGAGCGGCCAGTGACTTGTGAGAATGCGATGGCCGGAACGAACCAGAAGCTGCCATCGGTCTTAATGCCTGACTAGGCGATCTCTCCTGCCACGGCGGTAGGAGACAGGCCTCCACGAATTTGTAAGACGCCCTATTAGCACACCGCAGCTCTTCCAGCGTGATTAAGCCTACTGGGCGTGCATATAAGGGCCATAACGAGCTAGCTCTGTCGATATTCTTTACAGCTGGATTTCGCTCGATCAATAAGCGCACACTAACTGCTTGTTAAACATAACGACATATGTAATGCCGCATTATTAAACTATACTGATGACAGTTTCCTGTTCCGGAGGTGTCATCATGAGAAAGCTGGAAATCGCCGATCCTGAAGTCATGCGAATCGCCATTCAACAAGAAATCGCGCGC
>JAUSMY010000049.1 GCA_030646035.1 Thermodesulfovibrionia bacterium
CTGGCCCAGCAATTCCAGATTCACCGCCGAGCGTAGACTGCGCCCGATCAACCGGGTGATCTCTTGGGTGCGCCCTTTGGGGTGCAGAGTCTCGCGTGGGGTGCGTTCGCTTGTACTACCGGGAAGCATGGCATATTCGGCAGTGACCCACCCCTGACGTGAGGTGGATTTGTGCAGCCACCGGGGTACCATCTCGTCAATGGATGCCGTACACAATACTTTCGTGTTGCCCATACTGATCAAAACAGAACCGGCAGGATGGATTAGATAGTCAAGCTCAAAAGTGCATGGACGCAGTTGATCCATAGAGCGTTTGATTCGCGTGCTCAATCGGGGCTCCCTTTCTGGGCTGACCGAACAGGGCAATAGTTGGATAGGGGGATGTCTTCTAAACTGTTTAGGACATCTATCTCAATCATAATCCGGGGAGGGCCTTAGGCGCAAACGCCGCAGATAGTCAACGAAACCGTAGAGGGTGCAAATACAAAAAAGGAACCGGTCGACTAGGACCGGTTCCTTTTAGTGGAGCTAAAGGGATTCGAACCCTTGACCTCTACAATGCCATTGTAGCGCTCTCCCAGCTGAGCTATAGCCCCAAACGATTCAATTTTTGCCAAAAAAACATGGCAGACATCCCAACAAGTATAGTTATATCTTGAATTTTGTCAAATTAGCGGCACTTTTTTGTGTTGCTCTTTCCAGTCTTGCAGTGGAGCTGAAGGGATTCGAACCCTTGACCTCTACAGTGCGATTGTAGCGCTCTCCCAGCTGAGCTACAGCCCCATGGTTTTTATATTAACATAAATCCCATGCTTAAATAATAAATAAACATATCATTTTCCAAGCATCTTTTTTATCTCTTCTGTGTACTCATTGCCTTCATTATGTATGTAGAGAGGAGGGAGAACTTTAAGCCATTTGCCTGAGCCTTTGACAGCCTCAATCAGCACCATCTTTGCTTCCTCACCCTGACGGGAATGGACGAACTTCATTCTCTTAGGCTCAATGTTGGATCTTTGCATCTGGCTTATGAGCTCGATCAGCCTGAATGGATGATAGATCATATACAGCCTTCCTCTGTCCTTAAGAAGGTATGAGGCGGTCTCTATAAGGCCGGAGAGCGTCATCTTTATTTCATGTCTTGCAGCTGCCCTTTCATCATCAATGCTGATCAATCCGGTCTCGGTCTTTCTGAACGGAGGGTTTGAAAATACAAGGTCTGCTTTATTGGCAGGGAATACATCTTTTAATTTATTAATATCTGATCGCAGTATGCTGACTCTATCTTCAAGGCTGTTCAGCCTCACATTTTTCTCAGCCCGTGCGGCAAGAGTCTTCTGTATCTCCACCCCGGTCAATTTAATGCTGCTGAACCTTTTGGCAAGCAGTATGGAGATCACCCCTGAGCCGGCTCCGAGCTCAATGCCGTGGTCGTGTTTTTTTGCTGATATGAAGTCTTCGAGTATGACGGCATCTATGCTGAAGCGGTAGCCTTTCTCAGACTGGAGTATCTTGACGTTCTTAATGCTGTCGAGGGTTTCGCCGGATTTTGGTGTCATATCGTTTATATCTTCTGCAGAATAGGCAGGATATCTGTGAAATCATCGATAATAAAGTCGGCATCTTTAAGCATCTCAACCGGACGGAAACCATAGGTGACGGCTATAGTCCTGATCTTGGCAGCCTTCCCTGCCTCAATATCAAAATTACTGTCGCCGATGATAATGGTTTTATCTTTTGATACGCCGAACTTCTTCATGATCTCCAGTATGGGAAGAGGGGAGGGCTTCTTCTCTGATAAGCTGTCGCTTCCAAAGACAATATCAAAAAGATCAAGCAGGCCGATACCTTTCAGTATCTCTTTTGAAAAGCCTTCTCTCTTATTTGTCAGCACAACTTTTTTGTATAAGTTGAGTTTCAAGAGTGTCTCTTTCACATTTGGATATGCTGTTGTATCATCAAGCAGATGTGCTGAGTAGTAACTGAGGAACCTCGTGCTGACCTCCTCGAACGGATCGGTCGTTGGATCGTCTTTGGAAACAGCATGTTCCGGGATCAATGAGTGCAGGAGTTTTGTTATGCCGGAGCCGACCATCATCTTGGTCTCTTCAATAGAGTACGGCCCGGTTCCGAAAGGCTCAACAGCATAATTAATAGCGGCAGTTAGGTCGAGGCTGGTATCTGCAAGTGTGCCGTCGAGGTCGAAGATCAGGAGTTTCAACATGATTTATAACCGGGAAAAATGAAATAAAAAAAAGAAGTGAGGAGATTTGGATATTCCTCACTTCTTTTTGAATAATTATTTTGTATGACGTTTTTCTGCTATCTGTATTCTTGCTAATGCGCGTTCAATTGCCGCATCCGCGTGTGCATCCTCAACTCTTTGGTCATGTTTAATCTTTTCTTCAGCAAGCTGCTTGGATCTTTTGGCTCTTTCGATATCAATATCTTCAGCCTTTTCAGCGCTGTCTGCAAGAATAGTGATCTTGTCCATCCCTACCTCGGCATATCCCCAGTTAACAAAGAAGTAGCCTGTTTCAGAGCCGTTCTTATATGTCAGCATGCCGATCTTGAGCGTTGTAAGGAAAGGGATATGGTCAGGAAGGATGCCGAACTCGCCCTCGCTTCCTGCTGCTATGATCTCATCCACTTCGCCGGTAAAGACATGGCCGTAAGGTGTGACTATATCCAATGTAAGTTTTTTATCTGCCATTTAAATTTAAATCCTTATCCGTTCCAGCCGAGGCCTCTTGCCTTTGCCTCAGCCTCTTCAATTGCCCCTACCATGTAGAAGGCCTGCTCCGGGGCGCTGTCATATTTTCCTTCTGCTATCGCCTTGAACCCTTTAATGCTGTCCGCAAGCTTTACATATTTGCCGGGTGTGCCTGTAAATGTTTCAGCAACATGGAACGGCTGGCTCAGGAACCTCTGAAGTTTTCTCGCCCTGCTGACTGTCAGCTTATCATCTTCTGAAAGCTCTTCCATTCCAAGGATTGCGATGATGTCCTGAAGTTCCTTGTACCTCTGTAGAATGATCTGCACCTTTCTTGCAACCGCATAGTGTTCTTCACCGAGGATGAGCGGATCCAGGATCCTTGATGTGGAATCAAGAGGGTCAACGGCAGGGTAGATGCCGAGCTCTGATATCTGCCTTGAGAGAACGACTGTTCCGTCAAGATGGGTAAATGCCGTAGCAACAGCAGGGTCTGTAAGGTCGTCAGCAGGAACATATATCGCCTGCATCGAAGTGATAGCGCCTTTATTAGTTGATGTTATCCTTTCCTGAAGGATACCCATGTCTGTTCCAAGTGTGGGCTGGTATCCGACAGCTGAAGGCATTCTTCCAAGAAGCGCTGAAAGTTCCGCGCCCGCGAGTGTATATCTGAAGATGTTATCAAGGAATATAAGAACGTCCTGTCCTTCATCTCTAAAATACTCTGCGCATGTAAGCGCTGAAAGTGCGACCCTCGCCCTTGCTCCGGGCGGCTCATTCATCTGGCCGTAAACCAGGGCGGTCTTATTAAGAACGCCGGATTCTTTCATTTCTAAATAAAGGTCATTACCTTCCCTTGTTCTCTCACCGACACCTGCAAAGACTGAAACGCCGCCGTGAACCATGGCTATGTTATGGATCATCTCCATGATAACAACGGTCTTGCCGACGCCTGCTCCGCCGAACATGCCCATCTTTCCGCCTTTAACGAACGGGACAAGAAGGTCAAAGACCTTAACGCCGGTCTCAAAGACCTGTGTGGATGTGTCCTGCTCTGTGAATTCAGGGGCTTCTCTGTGGATTGGCAGCCTGGTTTTGGCATCAATAGGGCCCATCTGGTCAACAGGCTCGCCGATGACGTTCATTATCCTTCCGAGAGTCTTCTCTCCGACAGGAACGGTTATAGGCTCTCCTGTATCAACGGCCTTCATGCCCCTGACAAGTCCGTCAGTAGTTGTCATGGCAATGGTTCTTACGATGTTGTCGCCGAGGTGACTCGCAACTTCAAGTGTGAGTTTTATCTCCGGAATCCCTTTTGCGTCATCTGCCGGCTGGTAGATCTTCAGCGCGTTCAGGATCTGAGGCATTTTATCTTCAAACTCGACATCAACAACAGCGCCGATGACCTGTGATACTTTACCTTCATTCATGATCTATATCCTCCATAAATTTAAAATCAAATATAAAAAAAGCTTTTAGCTGGATTAATCTTTCAGCGCCTCGACACCGCCGACGATATCCATAAGCTCCTTGGTAATGGTCGCCTGCCTTGCCTTGTTGTACTGGAGCGTCAGTCTCTCTATCATCTCATCGGCATTCTGTGTGGCGTTCTCCATTGCCGTCATCCTTGCAGCCTCTTCAGACGCCTGTGATTCAAGGAGCGCCCTGTATATCTGAACCTCGACATTCTTTGGCAATAACTGGTTCAGTATCTCTTTCTGTGAAGGCTCAAATATGAATACAGTAGATGGTTCTTCTGCCGCAGCGTCACTTGCATCAGCTGACACAGGCATGAGTTTCTTAACAGTGACTTCCTGATTCATTACGGTCACGAATTTGTTATAAATGATAAAGACCTCATCAATAGTTTCATTTACGTAACTTTCAACTATATTGCTTCCTATCTCCTGAGCATCGGTATAAGTGAGTTTTCCTGATAAGCCTACCCATGACTTTCTGATCTCGATATCGCGCCTTTTATAATAATCAGCTGCCTTCTTTCCGACGATACTGATGCTTACATTGAATTTCTCATCATGACGCGTTGCTATTATTTTTTCAGCAGCCTTAATGATATTCGTGTTGTAAGCTCCGCACAGGCCCCGGTCGCTCGAAAGTATAAGTATCTCTACGGTCTTTCTGGGCCTCTTGACGAGAAGGGGATGAACAGCCTCGCCGCCGGTCATGCTTGCAATGACGGAGTTCATCTTGTCGGCATAGGGCCGCATATCGATCATCCTGTTCTGCGCGCGCCTGAGTTTAGCAGCCGCGACCATCTTCATGGCCTTTGTGATCTGCTTTGTGCTCTTGACAGCTGTTATTCTTCTTTTTATATCTCTTAATGTCGCCATAGTTAGCTATCAGTTGTTATTTATAAGTTGTTATGCTGAAAATCCTTTCTTAAACTCTACGATTGCGGCTTTCAGTTTCTCTTTAAGCGTGTCGTCGATAGCTTTCTTATCAGCCAACTCAGCCCTCAGTTCATCTTTGGTTCCGCGTATGTAAGCAAGGAACTCTTTCTCAAACTTTTTAATTGCTACTACAGGTATATCATCAAGAAAGCCCTGTGTTCCGGCAAAGAGAACTATAACCTGGTCTCCCATTGACATAGGGACATACTGGTCCTGTTTAAGAAGCTCGACCATTCTCCTGCCGCGCTCGATCTGTGCGAGTGTAGCTGCGTCAAGGTCAGAACCGAACTGTGCGAATGCAGCCATCTCCCTGAACTGTGCAAGGTCAAGTCTAAGTGTGCCCGCAACCTGCTTCATTGCCTTTGTCTGTGCGGCTCCGCCGACTCGGCTGACCGAGAGGCCGACGTTAACTGCAGGCCGTACGCCTGCATAGAAGAGCTCAGGCTCAAGGTATATCTGCCCGTCTGTGATCGATATAACGTTAGTCGGGATGTAGCCTGAAACGTCTCCTGCCTGTGTCTCGATTATCGGAAGCGCGGTCAAAGAACCGCCTCCGAGTGCGTCAGAGAGTTTTGCAGACCTCTCAAGCAGTCTTGAATGGAGATAGAAAACGTCTCCGGGGAATGCCTCACGTCCGGGCGGGCGCCTTAACAGCAGAGATAGCTGCCTGTAAGCAGTTGCCTGTTTACTAAGGTCATCATAGACTATTAAAGCGTGTTTGCCGTTATCCCTGAAATATTCTCCCATGGCGCAGCCTGTATACGGGGCGATGTACTGAAGGGGAGCGGCCTCGCTCGCTGTTGCCGAAACGATAATTGTATGCTCCAAAGCTCCTTCTTCCTCAAGCTTTTTAGTTACACGGACAACGTTGGAACGCTTCTGCCCGATTGCGACATATATACACAGAACTCCGGTGCCTTTCTGATTGATGATAGCGTCTATTCCGATCGCTGTCTTTCCGGTCTGACGGTCGCCGATGATGAGCTCTCTCTGTCCCCTTCCAACAGGGATCATTGCATCTACCGCCTTAATTCCTGTCTGCATAGGTTCACGCACAGGCTGTCTGTCGATGATGCCGGGAGCCACAACGTCAACTATCCTGCTCAAGGTGGTTTTGATAGGGCCTTTTCCGTCTATCGGCTGGCCGATAGCATTGACCGCCCTTCCAAGCAGGGCCTCTCCAACAGGAACGGACATGATCCTTCCTGTACGTTTTACCAGGTCGCCTTCTTTGATAAGGGTATCTTCACCAAAGAGAACAGCGCCGACAGAGTCTGCCTCAAGGTTGAGAGCCATTCCGAAGATGTTGTTCGGGAACTCAAGAAGCTCTGAGGACATGCAATTGTCAAGGCCGTATATCTTTGCGATACCGTCACCGACCTTTACGACCGTGCCGACTTCGCTCACGTCAACACGCTTCTCAAAATCGGTTATCTGTTTTTTTATTAATTCACTTATCTCACCAGCTTTGAGTTCTGTGATATCCATTAAGACCCCCTATAAATAAAGTTGAAAGTTTAAAATTAATAGTTAAAAGTGAATGATCAATGAAGCAACCTTAACTTTTAACTATTAACTTCTAAACTGCTTTTATTTTGTTAGTTCAGCCTTTAAAAGTTTAAGCTGCCCTTTGATGCTGCTGTCATATATAGTGCTGCCGACCTTTACTATGAAACCGCCTATAAGGGAAGTGTCAATGTTGCTGTCTATGTCGACTTCTTTATTGGTAAGAGACCCGAGTGCGGATTTAAGCCTTTTTATGCTGGCTTCATCAAGCGCTACAGGGGCAGATACCTCTGCTGTGACCTTCCTGACCTTTTCATGATACATGCTGTCTGATGTTGCGATGATCTCTTTTATAACTGAGATGACCCCCTCAGCTAAAAGCAGGTTAAGGAATTTTTCCGTATGTGACGAAAAGTTCAAATGAGTTGTAACATTCTTCAGAACCCTGTTTTTTTCTTCAGTCGTGAATATCTGACTGACGAATAAGAGCTTTATCTTTCTGTCAGAATCTATAAGAGATGAAAACATCTTCAGCTCTTCTAATAAGTTAGGGACGATCGAAATATCAACGGTATTTATAAGCGCCTTACTGAATTTTTTTGCGATATGTGATTTATTCAACTCGCTACCTCGATCTTCTTTATATATTCATCAATGAGCTTTTCCTGTTCATTGCTGCCAAGCCTCTTTTTGATCTCGTTCTCAGCGGCCTCAAGCGCCAGCAGGGCTGCCTCTGATTTAATCGCCTGCCTTGCCTTTGCAAGCTCGAACTCTATGCTGGCTCTTGCCTGCTCAACTATCTTCTGCTTGATATGTTCGCCCTCAGCGATAAGAGATGCCTTCTCTTTTTCTCCGGTCCTTTTTGCAGCCTCAATTATAAGGTCAGTCTCCTGCCTGGTATTATTGAGCCTCTCACGGACTTCTGTCAGCATTTTTTCGGCAATTTCTTTTGCCTCAGTAGCTGTTTTAATGGAACTCTCTATTTTTTCTGTCCTGCTTCTGAAGAATTCCTTAAAAGGCTTGCGTGTAAAGAATGCGAGAATTCCAACGAGGAAGGTGAAGTTTATAATGGGCCATATCAGTTCGGCCCATGCGATGCCGTGATGTTCGGCGCCGGCATTTTCCGCTGCTTCACTGCTTGCAGATGCAAGATCCGGAGACAGCAGACAGCAGACAGCAGATATGATAACCATAAAAAAGATCAGTTTTTTCAGGATAGTTGTTTTTGATTCAGTCATTAATTATACCCCCAGCATCTTCTCGACTATCTTGCCGGAAAATGCTTCGATCTCTTTTCTAAGGCCGTCCTTTGCTTTCTGGACTGATGACTCAAGTTCTGTCTTTGCCTTCCTGTTCATCTCTTCGGCATCCTTCTGCGCAGCTTCCATGGCTTGTTTATGGATCTCTGAGCCTTCTTTTCTGAATGTTTCATTGATGGACTTTGCCTCTTCTTTTGCCTTGGCGAGTTTCGCGTCTATCTGAGCCATAAGCTCGTCCTTTTCTTTGGCCAGTGACTTGGCGCTCTCAAGGGAACCGTCGATCAGCTTGGATCTTTCCTCGAATATACGGAAGAGAGGCTTGAACAGGATGATATTCAAGAGCCATATCAGGATTAAAAAATTAGCAAGATGCCAAAAGAAAAATCTGTTAATATCTAACATTAAAAACCCGCCTTATAAATAAGGATTTTAAGATGATACTGAAGAAAAAAACATGAAAAATTTAACATAGCACCAGTATTTTGTCAACAACTCTGTCTTTATAAATTTATTTGAAAAGCTTATGTTTTAAATAACCTGCCGTATTTTTTGGATGATGACGGGGTTGCTGGTTTATATTTGTAATAATTAAAGCGATATGCTTTGACTTTTAAAGGCTATTCTTTTACACTCTATATACTATGAATGGAGATACAGTATTTAACCTTATATTACAGGCAGGCCCGGTAGTAAAACTCGTTCTTCTTATTCTCCTCTTTTTCTCGGTGTATTCCTGGGCGATCATTATTTATAAGCACAGGTTTTTTTCTAAAGTGGAAAAGGAGTCTGGCATCTTCTATCGCAACTTCACCCAGAGCAAAGACTGGGATTCTCTTAATCAAAACACAAGAAGCCTTTCTCTGAGTCCGGCGGCAAACCTTTTCAAGGCTGCCCATTCCGCCGGGGACAGGAAGAAGGAGGATATAAAGAGGATACTTAAGAGGGTTGAGGCTACTGAAGCTGCCAGGCTTGAGAAGTACCTGACCTTTCTTGCCACAACCGGCTCCACTACTCCTTTTATAGGCCTTTTCGGGACTGTCTGGGGGATAATGAACTCTTTCAGGGGCATAGGCAAGCTGGGTTCCGCATCGCTTGCAGTCGTTGCGCCAGGAATAGCTGAGGCCCTCATTGCCACGGCAGCAGGTCTTGTGGCCGCCATCCCCGCTGTTATCGCTTACAACTATTACCTCAGCAGGGCACAGAGAAATATTATAATGATGGAAGACTTTTCCCAGGAACTGATAGACCACTTTTCGAGGAATGATGGCCAGGCGCAGACAGGCTCTGTCAGAGATTAACATAACCCCTTTCGTGGATGTAATGCTCGTCCTTCTGGTGATATTTATGGTCACCGCCCCTCTGCTTCAGCAGGGAATCGATGTCAATCTTCCGCAGGCAAAGGGCCAGGAGCTTACCCCTGCAGAAAGGATAGTTATTACAGTAAAGAATGACGGCAAGATATATCTGGACAAGTCTTCTGTGACTATTAACACCATTAGATCAAAGTTCGAGGGCAAGGCTGATAAAGATATTTTTCTTAAGGCTGACAAGGATGTGCCGTATGGTGTCATAGTAAATATCATGGGTGAGCTGAGAGAAGCAGGGATAGAGAGGCTGGGCATGATCACGGAATCTGAAGTAACGATTCGATGAGGCGGTCTTTTAATCCGGGGAAAGAACCGAGCTTTCAAAAGATCGTTATATCTTCATTTGTGCTTCATCTTATATTTATAGCTGTAACAGTTATTCCGCTTGTTCATAAAAAAAAGGAGATAAAGAATTACTATGTCAGCCTTGTAAATCCTGCTGTGATTCGCAAAGCTGAGGTTTCTGATGTGAACAGGAAAATAACCGTTGCGGAAAAGACGGTTGTTGAGAAAACCAAAAAGATCCAGCCGGTAAAAGATATAAAGGAAATAAAAAAAGTAAAGATGGCAACCTTATCTGAGCGTATTAAGGATAAGAAAAAGGAGCAAAAAAGAGAAAGAGAAGAGACAGCCAGGAAACTGGCAAAGATAAGGTCAGATACAAAAAAGAATGCTAAAAAAGAGACAGAAGATGTTTCATCTGAAGTGTCTAATCCTTATGAAGGCATGGGAAGTAATGATGCCTATCTTTTATATGTTGATTTGATAAGGCAGAGAATATGGAGTTACTGGAAGTCTCCAAAGGTTGATGTTGAAGGTCTTTCTGTAATTGTAGAGATCAAGTTTACTAAGGACTGGAGAATAGACAAATATATTCCAAATGAAATATCCAATAATAAACTTTATGACCAGTCAGTATTTAAAGCTGTATTAATGGCACAGGAATCATCAAAAGTTTCCCCCTTTCCTCCTCCTCCTTCGGATTATGAGCAGGATGCATTGGATGGGATTGTAATTACGTTTTCTCCATAAAATAGAATGAAAAAAAATAAAAAATACATATATCTTATTTGTTCGGTAATTTTATCTGTGGTTATCTTCTTCTCTTCATCAGAGGCAAAGATATATATTGACATTACTTCCCCTACATGGAGTGAGATCCCTATCTCAATATCCTCAACAGGAAGCGTTGATGCTAAAACTGTGGAAGAAATTGTTAAGAACGACCTTTATCTTACCGGTATATTCTCTGATGTCGCTCTGGAGTTGGGCGGCGCGGAGATGGCGATAGATATAACGATGGAAGATGCCGGAAATATAAAAGCGGTAGCCGTTGTTAAGGATCTCATCGCTGGCAGCACATTGATGGATAAAAAATATGAGGCATCCAAGAACAGCGTGAGGGCGCTGGGCCACTCGATAGCTAATGATGTCTTCCTGATGATCACAGGCCAGATGGGCAGCTTCAGGACGAAATTCACCTATATTGTTGACTCTTCAGGTGAGAAAGAGCTTCACGTCATGGACTGGGACGGATATAATTCAAGCGTTATTGAATCAAAGGGGCTCCCGCTCGTACACAACTGGTCTGATGACGGCAATTACATTTATTATTCTGCCGAGAGAAACAGGAAGTGGAGGATCTTAAGGATTAACCTTAAACAAGGAGTGAAGGAACAGATATTCTCATCAGATGGGATCAACCTCGTGGGTGACATACACGGCGGTCTTGTCGCATTCTCATCCTCAAAAGACGGAAGCCCTGAAATATATACCATGAATGCTGACGGAGGAGATGCCAGAAAGATCACGACCTCCATCGGTATAGATATATCGCCTGTCTTTTCTCCGGACGGTTCAAAAATAGCCTTTGTCTCTGACAGGGGCAGAACCCCGCAGATATACATAATGGACCCGGACGGGAAAAACCTGAAGAGGCTTACGTTTGAAGGAAGCTACAACCAGTCGCCCGCATGGTCGCCTGACGGTAAATGGATAGCTTTTGTGAGCAGAACGGATGGTAAAAATCAGATATTCGTGATAAAATCTGATGGAACAGACGCAAGACAGCTTACTTATGAAGGGAATAATGAGAATCCCACATTTTCACCGAACGGCCTTTTCATAGCTTTTGACTCTGACAGGAGGAAGGGCCGGGGTATTTTCGTTATGCGTATAAATGGCGAAGGGCAGAGGAAGATAACATCTGATAAAGTGAGGGCGCTTATTCCACGCTGGTCGCCTTATCTTAATTGATAAATGACAGGTTAACGCAAACTTGATAATAAATATGGAGGAGGAAAAGGCATGAAAAAAATTCTGATTCTTTTACTGATGGTTTTGGTTATCGGATGTGGCCAGCAGGTTAGGAAGGATGGCCCCTTTAATGAAGCAGCAAGGTGCAGGGACGACCTTTTTGGCGGAGACGGGAGGTGTGAAGATGCTGCCGAGACCTTGGTTGACCTGAAGGACAAAAAGGAAATTGCCGCGGGTGAGCATGTTATCACCGAATCGGTTTTAAGCGAAGATAATATCAAGGACATTGACATCAATGATGCCGAGGTCAGAAAAGAGATAGACCTTGTATTCAAGGATGTATTATTTGATTACGACCAATATAGTTTGAGGGATGATGCTCGCGCCCAGCTTGATTTGATAGCCTCATGGCTTGTGAAAAACCGCAAGACCAATCTGATAATCGAGGGGCACTGCGACGAGAGGGGAACAAACGAATACAATCTCGCGTTAGGTGAGAAGAGAGCGAGAGCCGCAAGTGAGTATCTCGCTCTTGTAGGTGTTTCTTCTTCACGTATTACAGCGATCACATATGGCGAGGAGAAGCCAGCTTGTACTGTGCAGGATGAAAGCTGCTGGCAGCGAAACAGGAGAGATCACTTTGTCGTTACTGAATAAGAAATCTTCAGATGATCATAGCCTTCTTGAAAAGGAAGGCTGGGCTTATTTATATACCGGAAGGTCATCTGCATTATTTTTACCTTATGCATTTATCCTAATCTTTGCATTCATGCTCTCTGCTTGCGTTTCAAACCAGGATATCGGAAAGATGCAATACGGTATCGGTGAGTTAGAGAAAAAGGTTCAGGATCTTAGCAGAAGGTCACAGGCCATTGAGAGCGAGATGCCCAAGAGCGAGAAACAGATCAGTGAAAAGATCGAAGGCACTAAAGATTCTCAGGAGGCTACCGCAAGGGCTGTCTCAAACCTATTCATGAAAATGCAGGCCTTGTCCGGTGATATTCAGCAGATAACCGGCCGGCTTGATGAATCACAGCATCTCTATGAAAAAGATTTAAAAGATGAGACAGAGAAAAGGGATCTGATAGCTGCTGAGATAAGCGGTCAGGAAGTCCTGCTGGAAGACCTTAAATCTAAACTGGCAGATATAAAGGCCGGGATGGATGAAATAAGATCAGAAATTGAAAAAACAAGAACTGACGGATCCAAAATAGATGAAATACGATTAGAAATAGAAAAAATAAGAACTGATGAAATAAAAATGGATGAAATAATATCAGAAATAGAAAAGTTAAGATCGGAACAAGACTTATTAAGCGAGAAGGTTGCCGGAATTGAGTCAAGGCGTATCCCTTCAAAAAAGAGTGTTACTCAAAAGACAGATGCCAAAAAGCCGGAAGTAAAAAAAACAGATACAAAAAAGTCAGAAACAAATAAAACAGAAACAATAAAGATGGATGCAACAAAGACAGATGTGAAAAAAACAGATGTTATCAAAGAGGCAGCGCCAGCTGATGTGAAGGATGTTTACAATTCTGCTTCAGCACTTTTTAAGTCAGGAAAATATAAAGATGCAAGGGCCAAGTTCATATCCGTTTTAAAGGACTTCAAAGAAAATGAATATTCGGACAATGCAAAGTTCTGGATCGGAGAGTGCTTTTTCAAAGAAAAGATGTATGAAGATTCCATCCTTGCCTATGAAGAGCTTTTAAAGAAGTACCCGGATAGCGATAAGATAGCTTCTGCCAGGTTAAAACAGGGGCTTGCCTTTTATGAGCTTAATGACCCGGAGACAGGAGACCTTATCTTAAGGAGCCTCATTGACTCATTCCCCGATTCTCAAGAGGCAGCCGTTGCAAGGAAGAAACTGGGTGCTGCACCGGAGCGCCTTTAACCGCAAGTGAATGATCCACACGGAAGGACGATAGATTATCTCCGCATCGCCGATGAGTTAACGTTCAGATTTTCATATTGTTTTTTATAAGGAGTTTATCGTTTCCAATACCGCCTTCTGACAGTTCTCAGCTGCGAGTTTTATATTCCATTTTCTCTTGTCGCGTATCCCCACAATATTGCTTATCCCTCTCAGTTCAAGCATTGATATCCCGTATATCGTACATACCTGTGCGACGGCAGCGCCTTCCATGTTCTCGCAGAGCGCATTGTATCTTTTCTCAAGCTGAAGGGCTAATTCACGTGTGGCTGTTGCTGCTGATACGGTAACAAAGCTGCCTGTCTTTATTTGTGTGATGCGTAATGCCATGCCGGCGGCAGTATTAAAGAGATTTGTATTAAGCGGGAATTCATTAAAATATTTTCTCTTCCCTATCTGTACAAGCGGTATGCCGATCTTTTGCATGCCTTCAATGCCTTTTGATGTTATAACGCCTTCATCGCCGTATATCTCTTTTTCCGCAATGGCGATATCGCCCGCTTTAAGTCCGGAGTTGGGGTATGAACCTCCTATTCCTATATTAATGATAAATCGGATCTTGAAATTCTCAAGAAGAGCTGCCGCAGAAAGTGCAGCATTGACTTTGCCTATGCCGGTATTCATCAGCAGGATATTCTTCTTGAAAAGTTCTCCCTGATAAACATCTCTGCCGGCAATGCTTGTCTTTTTGACAGATCTGAGTTCTGCCAGTAACAGTTCAGACTCAAAAGGGACAGATGAAAGAATGGCGGTATATGTCATAAGCTTGTGTGATTCAATTAATGAGACTGACTCTTTATCTGTCCCATGAGTTTTTCTGAGAGTTTGGGGTCGATCTCTTTCAGTTTGTTATATTGCCGGAGAGATGCCTCTTTATTATTCACGGTTAGATAGGTAAGGCCGAGATTGTAAATGGCCTCTGCATATTTAGGCCTGAGCTTTACCGCCTCTTCAAGGGCTTTTATTGATTCATCATAAATTCCCAGATCGCTGTACGCCAAGCCAAGATTATAATGAGCCATTGCATGTTCCGGGTTCAGTTTGACAGCCTTTTTGTAAGAATTTATCTCCTCTTTGCGCATGTTTGTTTTTCCGTAAGAAAGCCCAAGCTTATACCAGTGCTCCGCTTCTTCTGCCGGAGCCTTTTTATTAATATCGCCTGATGTTGTGATCTTCATGGATGAGTTTTCGTAACTGGAGGCGGGGTATTCGATTTTTTTCGTTGCTGTCTCATCCGGTTTCCGGACACTGACATCCAGGGATTTTTTTGTGCCTGAGCTGTAACTGACAAGATCGATGGGCATGGCAAAGTTGAGGTTCTGCGACTTCATCAGGAGAAAGGTCACAACTCCGACTACCCTTCCTTCTTCATTAAAGACCGGGCCGCCGCTGCTGCCCTGAGAGATCGGGGCGGTTATCTGCAGAACCCTTTTACCGGGGCCCATCTCTCTTATCCCGCTCAGTATGCCGTCAGAGATAGTGTTCTCAAGGCCCTGAGGGCTGCCTATCACATATATCTTTTCACCGATGGCTATATTGTCGATGCTGCCGAGTGTTACTACAGGATAATTTCCCGCCCTGATCTTAAGAACAGCAAGGTCATTCTCTTTATCGTCACTGATTATATCTTCGACTTTTACTGCCTTGTTATCTATCTTTACGTAGATACTGTAAGCGCCTTCTATTACATGGTGGTTTGTTACTATCGCTCCGTTCTTACTTATGATAAATCCGCTTCCCTGGCCCAGCGGATTGTTCTTTTTATCATAGGTCTTGACCACGATAACTGCATCATTGTTATCTTTAAATATCTTTCCTGCATCGGCAAGAGAGGTGTGGGGAAATAAAAGCAGGCAGATAATAAAAATTAAGATGTTTTTTATCTTCACGTCATGTCTTGACATTAGAGTCACCATGTAAAAAAGTTTAGCTTTAAGCAAGTTATCGCTGTCTTGATAATAGGATATCATATGGAATGTATAGTTATCATGAATCTATACAAATATACTTGGATGGGAATTGTCCACGCATGTGTTATTGCGCCATTATTATTCAACATGTTATGTGATATAATCTTTTAATCTTTAAGAGGTGCGCTGTGAAGATCAGGTATATTTTCTACATTTTGCCCGTATTCATATTTCTATCTTTCATATCTCTCAAGGCAGGCGCAGAGGAGGTCAATAAGATGACAGATAACATACACTGGTTAGGGCATGACACGTTTAAGATAGTCGGGGAAAAGGTGATATATACAGACCCGTTCCAGATAAAAGAGAAGGACACGGCTGATATCATTCTCATCACACATGAGCATCGTGACCACTGTTCCGCTGCAGATATTGAAAAGGTCTCAGGCAAGAAGACCATAATAATAGCGACTCCTGACTGCGCCGCAAAGCTTTCTGGAGATGTAAGGTTCATTAAGCCCGGTGATAAGATAACCGTTGAAGGCGTCAACATTGAAGCAGTGCCAGCATATAACACGAATAAGAAGTTCCACCCTAAAGGCAATAACTGGGTAGGTTATATCTTCACACTTAACAACAAGAGGATCTATATAGCAGGCGATACTGACCATATCCCTGAGATGAAGGGCCTCAATGTGGACATAGCGTTTTTACCTGTATCAGGGACGTATGTCATGACTGCTGAAGAGGCTGTGAAGGCAGCTATGGATATTAATCCAAAAGTAGCCATACCCATGCACTATGATTCAGTCGTCGGGAGTATGGATGATGCAAAGAGATTCGCGCAAGGGCTGAAGGGCAGAATAGAAGTCAGGATATTAACGGCGGAATAGAACGTGGCTGATGCAAAGAAGATAGCAAGGCTTTTGATCAAAAAATATCCTGACCCTCAGCCGTCACTTGACTTCTCAACTCCGCTGGAACTCCTCATAGCAACCATCCTTTCAGCTCAGTGTACTGACAAGAGAGTGAATGAGGTTATAGTCCCTCTCTTTAGGAAATACAGGTCTGCTTCTGATTATGCTGCCGCAGACCTGAAGACATTTGAGCAGGAGATCAGGCCGACCGGCTTTTACAGGAACAAGGCAAAGATGATAATTAATTGCTGTAAAAAAATTATCGAGGAATTTAACAGCAGGGTGCCGGGGACGATGGAGCAGCTGATCACTCTGCCCGGGGTCGGGAGAAAGACCGCCAATGTAGTATTGGGAAGCGCATTCGGCAAGCAGACTATCGCTGTTGACACTCATGTCCTGAGGGTATCAAACAGGCTCGGGATAGCGCACTCCAATGATCCTGAAAAGGTCGAATACGAGCTTGTTGCCCAGTTCCCAAATAAGAAATTGACAGCGCTGAATCTTGCACTCATATTTCACGGCAGGGAGACCTGCAAGGCAAGAAGGCCTGCGTGCGCTGAATGCGTTCTGTTTGATGAATGTGAATGGAAGGAAAAGGTTTCATGAGCATCAAATCTTTTGAAGAGGATATCAAGACTGCATTTAAGGGAGATATCCTGGGAAGGAAGGTAATATTTGTCAGTTCAACCGACTCAACTAATGATCTGGCAATGAAGTTAGGGGAAGAAAGCGACGAACCTGAAGGGATCATAGTTGTTTCAGATTCTCAAACAGCAGGCAGGGGAAGGATGGGACGCAGCTGGATATCTCCTTCCGGCGTCAACCTTTATTTCACAGCACTTCTGAAGCCCGGCTTCCCAACTATTGAAGCGCCGTTATTAACATTGACTGCTGCGGTCGCATGCGTATCTGCTATCAGAGATCTAACCGGTATAAATGCAGAGATAAAGTGGCCTAATGACCTTCTGGTTAACAACAGAAAGACAGGGGGCATACTTCTGGATATGAAGACGTATAAGGACAATATAAAGTTTGTCGCAGTAGGCATCGGCATAAATGTAAACATGGACCCTGTGATCTTCCCGGAGGATATTAAGCCTTATTCAACATCACTGGCCAAAGAGTGCGGAAGAACTATCGACAGAGTGGAACTTTTCAAGAAGATACTCTCTGAACTTGAGCAATCGTATAAGTCTCTCCTGTCTGGAGGCAAGGTTGCCATGCTCCAACAGTGGCGACTGTTCAGCTCAACGCTCGGGAAAAATGTTTCTGTCAAAATGTATGATAAGGTCATATCCGGGATCGCAGAGGATATTGATGGTACAGGCGCACTGGTCATAAAACTTCCTTCAGGCGGTCATGAAGTTGTGAATGCCGGAGATGTGACAGTGCTGAAAAAAAGTTAAAAAATAAGGAATAAAGTCTTTTTTATTATTATGCTTTTCCTAATAGACGCAGGGAATACAAGCCTGAAGGCCTGTTTTTACGATAAAGGCGCCAGGGATGTTTTAAGGTTAAGCACTGCCGTTGTGAGACAGGCTGCGGCTGATGAATTATGCGGGATGCTCAAGGACTTTTTTGCCAGGCAAAAAGACGGTAATCCTGAAGGGGCTGTTATATCTTCGGTTGTGACCGATGCCACCCCGTTGCTGGCTGATGCCGTCAGAAAGGTATTCAGCCTTGAGCCGGTGATTGTCGATCATGTGAAAAAGACAGGGTTAAAACTTCATATAAAAAATCCCGAGTCTGTAGGGTCTGACAGGCTTGCCAATGCGGCTGCGGCCAACAGGTTTTATAAAGGGCATAAGATAATTGTTGACTTTGGAACAGCAACGACATTCAGCGTTGTCACTGAAGAAGGCGGGTTCAGGGGAGGTGTTATAATGCCCGGCATTGATATATCGGCAAAGGCGCTTGCCAGCAACACTTCAAAACTGCCTGAGATAGATATTAAGGCCCCTGAAAAAATTTTGGGGGATAACACAACTGATGCTATACTTTCAGGTATAATCATCGGACATGCCGGGGCTGTTGACAGGATAATTGAAGATATAGAAAAAGAGACCGGCTTGGATTATACTGTAATAGTGACCGGAGGGCGCGCTGATATGATGGCGCCATATATCAGGTCAAAAAATAATATTGACCCTGACCTTGCATTCAAAGGACTGAAGGCCATATACGATCTTAATTCATAGCCCTGATTTTGTTGCTTATATATTTTTATCATAAATTATTAATTTATTTCGG
Organism: Thermodesulfovibrionia bacterium; assembly: GCA_030646035.1. Lineage (NCBI taxonomy): Bacteria > Pseudomonadati > Nitrospirota > Thermodesulfovibrionia > Thermodesulfovibrionia bacterium. The sequence goes on from JAUSMY010000049.1 coordinate 18,523, forward strand.
GAGGTGTAACGTATGAAGATCGAACGTATTCTTTTCCCCACGGATTTTTCTGAAGGCTCGGACAACGCGCTGCATTACGCAGTGGATCTTGCAAAGCAGTATAACGCCAAGCTTTATATACTTCATGTCATCTATGATGTTATGAAAGCAATGGACGCCCATGTGCCGCATACCTCGGCGGATGAGCTTTACAAGGATCTGGACAAGTGGGCCATGGATGAGATAGAGAATTGCTGTATAGAGGAGATCCGGGCGCTGCCGAATGTGGTAAAGAAGGTGGTCAAGGGCATCCCTCATGAAGAGACTATCAGGATGGCAACTGAAGAAAAGATAGATCTAATAGTTATGGGCACATACGGCAGGACAGGCCTCGACAGGCTGCTCTTTGGAAGCACGGCAGAAAGGGTCGTAAGAAAGGCCCCATGCCCGGTGCTTACCGTAAGGGTTCCCGAGCATAGAGAATTATAACCAGAGTGAAGGCCTGTGAAATCCTCCTTTTGTTGATGATGGGTTCACAGGCCTTTCTTTTTCTTTTGTACCGAGCTTGCTGGAGAAAAAGGAGTGCTCAAACCGGGCGTTAGAATTGAAACCTTATCGTTATTTAGCAATATCTGTAGCAATATCTGTTTTAGCGCATCTCATCCTTCTTGCCTTATTATCTGAAACATACCTTACACAGAAGGGGATTACGCCTGTATTTAATGTCGATCTTGTAGCCCCGCCTGAAGTTGAAAGAAATGTGCTTGCAACGGTAATTCCCAGGCGTTTAATAAAGCAGACAAGAAGAGAGGCTCCTCTGGTGAAATCTCCGAAGTCCGTTCTTTTAACTAAGCCTGAGACAATGTTTGGAGATGGGGATTCAAATAAGGTTTCAGAAAATATTGCCGAATCAGCTGCCGTTGATAGGTCAGAAGCCGGCCCTGAAAGCAAAACAACTGTTGTTGACACTTCTTCAGAAATATCCAAAGACGGGTTTTATCTTGCGGGTGAATCCTCACTCTACAACAGAGAAAAGATAGTGAAGCGCGGAGAAGGTGTATCATCAGAGAGAAAGGTTATCTCTTTTGATACGTCAGACCTGAAATACAGGGGTTATATGAGATCTTTGAAAGAGAAGATAGAGGGGATATGGCAGTATCCTGAGGAAGCTAAAAAGCGTGGGAGATCAGGTGATCTTAATATGAGATTTGTGATAAACAGAAACGGAACGCTTGGTGAAATAGAGATCATAAGGCCGTCAGGTTTCCCGGAGCTTGATAATGCTGCAAAGAAGGCTGTGAAAGACGCATCCCCTTTTTGGCCTTTGCCCCGGGACTGGGAAGGAGATGACTATGCAATTGACGGCCATTTCATTTATGACATGCGCGGTCCTTATGTATGGTAGATGGAGGATTCGCATCTTATCTTTTCCTTAATTCAAAATAAAAACCTGCTATAATATTCACTAATTATGGAAATACTGAAGCTCGTAAAATGGCAGGACATCCTTGACGTTATTATTGTAGCGGCCATAATCTATCGGCTCCTTCTGATAATCAAGGGGACCAGGGCCGCGCATATGCTTATAGGATTGTCGGTCATCTTTGCCGTATTCCTCTTTTCCGGCCGGCTCAAGCTCTATACAATAGACTGGATAATCCAGACGCTCTGGGCGCAAATCGTCCTTGCGGTTATCATACTGTTCCAGCCGGAGATCAGGAAGGCGCTGGCGCATATGGGCAAGGCGAAGTTCCTGCCTTCTTTCTCAAGCGCGGAAGGGCTCAGGTCGCGTGAAGAGATAGTGAAGGCGGCGGTCTCGCTTGCCAACAGGGAGATGGGCGCGCTTATGGTAATTGAGAGAGAGAACAGCCTTGATGAGATAATGGAGATAGGCACGCAGCTTGACGCTAAGGTCTCACAGGAAATCCTACTAAGCATATTTCATACATCCTCTCCTATTCACGACGGCGCAGTTGTCATACGAGGCAACCGCATTATCTCTGCCGGGTGTTTTCTGCCTCTGACATTAAGTTCGAAACTGTCAAAGTCTTTCGGCACAAGGCACAGGGCCGGGATAGGGCTTACTGAAGAGACCGATGCTGTTGTGGTGATAGTTTCTGAGGAGACAGGGACTATCTCTGTTGCCATAGGAGGCAGGATAATGAAGAATATGGATTCCGGCAAGCTCAGGGATTTTCTCACAGAGAGCTTCAGCACGACAAAGGTTAAAAAAAGATGATAAAGGAATTCTTTCTTACAAATATATGGCTAAAGCTGATATCGCTCGTCTTCGCTGTCTCTCTCTGGTTCTTTGTTATCACCGGCAGCCAGATCGAGACAGTTGTTCAGGTGCCGATAAAGTTTGTTAACATGCCGAAGGGGCTGGAGTTAGCTGTTGCGCCTGATAAAGTAAGTGTCGGCATAGAAGGATATGAGAGGGTCATTGATGGACTTGGGAAGCATGACATCACATTTGAGTTGAATATGAGCAAGGTTAAAAACGGCATGAATGTTTTTACGCTCTCTGAAGAGAATGTTAAACTGCCGGGACATCTTGAAGTGAACAGCATCTCTCCACAGACTGTCAGTCTGATGCTTCAGGAAAGGAATTAGGAGGCTGCATGGAATCTGAAGGGAAAAAAAGGATGAAACTTTTCGGAACTGACGGCATAAGGGGCAAGGCAAATCATCCTCCTATCACCGGCGAGATAGCCTTTGAGGTCGGCCGCGCCGCTGCGTATGTCCTTAAGAAGAAGCACGGCCGCGACATGATCCTCATAGGTAAGGACACCAGGCTTTCAGGGTATATGATCGAGAGCGCGCTTACATCAGGGATATGTTCGATGGGAGTTGATGTTATCCTGGTCGGCCCGATGCCCACGCCCGGCATAGCATTTGTCGCAAGGAGCCTCAGGGTAGACGCTGGTATAGTCATATCAGCTTCACACAATCCATATGATGATAACGGGATAAAGTTCTTCTCCTCAGACGGCTTCAAGCTCCCTGACAGCGTTGAGAGAGAGATAGAGGATATGGTCTTCTCAGAAGAGCTTAAGAATATACGGCCTGAGGGAGACGGCATAGGAAAGGCGCATAGAGTTGATGACGCATCCGGCAGGTATATTGAATATGTAAAGGCATCTTTCCCCAAGGGCAAGACGCTTGAGGGAATGAAGATAGTCGTTGACTGCGCCAACGGCGCCACTTACAAAATAACCCCGCATGTGCTGAGCGAGCTTGGAGCGGATGTTATAGCCATTCATGACAAGCCTGATGGTATTAACATAAATGCAAACTGCGGCTCGACATATCCTGAGGTGATACAGAAGGCGGTCATTGAAAATAATGCTGACATAGGCATCTCACATGACGGCGACGGCGACAGGGTCATACTCTGCGATGAAAAGGGAGAGATTGTTGACGGCGACAAGATAATGGCGGTCTGCGCCCTTGATATGAAGAAAGAAGGGACGCTGAAGAATAACCTCGTTGTTGCCACGGTCATGAGCAATATAGGTTTTGAACTTTATCTGAAAAAATCAGGCATCGACCTGATAAGGACGCAGGTAGGCGACAGGTATGTTGTTGAAGAGATGATCAAGGGAGGTTATAACCTCGGCGGCGAGCAGTCAGGGCACATAATATTCCTCGACTACAACACGACTGGTGACGGTGCCATATGCGCCCTTCAGGTGCTTGCCGTAATGATAAAGACCGGCCAGTCGCTTTCAGAACTTGCGTCACAAGTGCCGATATATCCGCAGGTGCTTATAAATGTCACTGTGCCAAAGGCAAAAAAGATAGAGAAGTTCCCTAATGTGCTTAAGGCTGTTGAAGCGGCTGAGAAGAAGCTCAAGGGCGGCAGGATCCTGGTAAGGCCCTCTGGAACAGGGCCCAAGATAAGGGTGATGGTTGAGGGCGATGATATGAAGAAGATCCGTAAAATAGCAGAGGAGGTTGCCGAGGTCATAAAGACTGAGATGGGGTGATATCTTCAGCAACAGCCTTTATACTCGGCATAGCCTATTTTCATTTCCTCCCATTCTTTCCTTTTACAATTAATTTTTTAATCATAATAACCGCGTACTATCTTCATCTCAGATGTAAAAAGAAGAAGGCCATATTACTCGTCTCTTTATTTTTTCTTTTCGGCATCCTCTATTCTTTTGCAAGGCATGACCCGATACCTGAGATACAATTCCCTCAGGATAATGTATCTGTCAGCGGCACGATATCCGATCTTCCCGAAGCCTCAGAAGATAATCTCCGCATCACTTTAGATAATGTCTCGCTAAACGGGAAAACCATAAGGGGCAAGGTCAGGATCTATCTTCTTTCAGATAAGACACGGCAAGCCGCACCGATCTTATACACAGGCGATGTTGTAAACACCATTACTAAACTCAAAGAACCCTCTACATTCAACAACCCCGGTGTATATTCATATGATTCCAAAAAAGACGGAATAGCAGGTACGGGCTATACCAAAGAAATTAAACTACTTCAGAGAGGCAAAGGCTTTTTCGCATGGATAGGCGGAATGAGGCTGAGGCTCGGCGGCATTATCAATGACAGCCTATCGCATGATAACGCGTCATTCAATAATGCGATAATCACAGGGCTTAAGCGCGGGATGGGGCAGGATGTGCTTGACCACTTCAGCTCCACCGGCTTAACCCATCTCCTCAGCATATCAGGCACACACTTCGGCCTTCTCGCCTTTCTCATATTTCAGTTTGTGAAGAGGTCATTGGGATTTCTGCCTGATAAAGCTTTCAAGGCGATGACATTGTGCATTACGCCGACTCAGGCGGCTGTTGTCGTGACGATGCCCTTGCTCGTATTCTATATGCTTCTGGCAGGCGCAGGCGCTCCTGCTGTCCGTTCATTCATCATGGCATTCATATATATGCTTGCGCTTTTGCTCGGCAGAAGAGGGCAATGGCTCAACTCGCTCTCCATCGCCGCGTTCATTATTCTTCTCTACGAGCCTTCTTCACTATTTGACCTTTCATTTCAGCTCTCATTCATTGCCGTACTTTCGTTAGGCATCATAATGGAGAATAAGGAAGAAACGGATCAGCTATCAGAGAGTCGGAATACTGAAAAGAAAAAAGGAATTTTTATCTACGCAGATAAATTCATAAAAAGCCTGAAGGCGTCAATACTGATAACCATCGCCGCTGTGCTTGGAACAGCGCCTCTCATTGCGTTATATTTTAAACAATTTCCTCTGGTATCGCCTTTGACAAACATGATAATCACGCCGATTGTCTGCTTCATAATACTGCCGTTAGGATTTCTGACAGGATTTGCATCACTCTTGTTTGACCTGAAAACACTGCCGCTAAGTTGGCTTATAGATATGGCAACCGGCTTTACCATTCATCTGACAGAGATATTCTCACGTATCCCTTATGCGAACATTCATGTCCCGAATCCATCGTTTCTGATGATAATGCTTTATTATCTTTCATGTTTATTTCTGCTTAAAAGCAGTGTGAGGTGGAGATATTTCCCTCTCGTTCTTGTTGTAACCTTTTACCTCTTAAATCCTCTTTTATCCAAAGATAATTTCAGGGTGACTTTTATGGATGTAGGGCAGGGAGACTCTTCTCTTGTTGAACTGCCGGATGGGAAGGCAATGCTTATTGACGGCGGGCCTGCTGCTCCTGATTCCGGCAGAATGGTGGTTGCGCCTTACTTGTGGTCTAAAGGGATAAGAAAGATAGACTATCTTGTAATAAGCCACACTCATCCTGACCATTACGGCGGCATCGCTTATCTTCTGAATAATTTCAAGACAGGCGAGGTATGGACAAACGGCAGGGGGTCTGATGTGATAACGGGTTTGATAGATAATGCCGAAGATCAGAAGATAATTGTTAAGACATTAAAGAGAGGACAGCTTCTCGAAGGGAATGGGTATAAGATCTATGTGCTTCACCCGTATGAAGATTTTTATGCCGGTTCTCCAAGAGGTGCATTCTCAGATGAGAACAGCGGGTCATTGGTGCTGAAGATTGAGTCTGATGACGGGTCGGTGCTTTTTACAGGCGATATAGAAGAGGAGGCTGAAAATGACATCGCCCATCTCGGCGCATGGCTCAAAAGCGATATCATAAAGGTCCCGCATCATGGCGGAAGGACATCAAGCTCTATCAAACTTCTCAATGCTGTTCGACCTGAGATTGCAGTAGCGAGCGTCGGCAGGCACAATTCATTTCATCACCCTCATGAAGAGACTGTTAAAAGATACACTGGATCAGGAGCAAGGTTATTTAGAACTGACAGGGACGGGGCGGTCATCGTTACATTCAACAAGAAAGGATATGACGTAACGACATATTGGGATAGTGAATTCAAAGAAGTTGACACTTGGGCGGATGAGGCAAGGAACCTGATGTTGCTGCTCTAACTATTCATCTGTAAAAATAAAATACTATTTGCATGTATATGCACATTGTTATGGAAGAATTATATTGACAAATTAGCTTAATACCGTTATTGTCTTTGTAAATATAATCGGATAACAATAGTAAGACATTGTTTAACCTTAACAGGGTAATAAAAAGGGGGGGGACACCTTGAAAAGAACCGCCGTCATCATATCGATCCTTTTATCAATATTCATCCTGCTTCCTTCAAGCGCATCTGCTGTGTGGACAATTCAAACGGTGGACAGTACGGGGGATGTAGGCGAGGACACCTCCATAGCGATAGACTCATCGGGCAAAATGCATATCAGCTATTGGAATTATACCAATAGAGACCTCAAGTATGCGACAAATGCATCAGGTTCATGGGGAATAACTACAGTAGACAGCACAGGACAGGTAGGCGAGTACACCTCCATAGCTGTCGACCCATCCGATAAAGTACATATCAGCTATTACGATAATACAAACGGTAACCTCAAATATATCACTAACTCATCAGGATTATGGGTTGCTGCGACGGTCGACAGCATCGGCCTGGTTGGTAAATATACCTCCCTCGCATTGGACTCCTCAGATAAGGTGCATATAAGCTATTATGACGAGACCAACTCGACTGTAAAACATGTTACAAATGCATCCGGGTCATGGGTTGGTGAGATTGTAAGTTCTGTTCAAGGAGACGGGTTTAATCCTCATCATACTTCAATAGCGATAGACTCCCTCGATAAAATCCACATAAGCTTTGCCTCTTACGGCTGTAAGTATGCTACAAAAAATATGTCCGGTTCGTGGGTTGTCACCACCCTGGACTCCGGAGCGAACAATTATTTATCTAACTCAATAGCGGTTGACTCCCTGGATAATGTGCATATCAGTTATAACTTTTATCAAAATAGTACAAATCATAGCTTTCTCAAGTATGCAAATAATGCGTCAGGTTCATGGGTTAAGGAGACAATAATTGATTTGGGGACAGCGTCAACCGATCGATATAATTCAATAGCATTGGATTCATCAAATAATGTCCATATTAGTTATCTCGATTATCCTGCCTGGAGGGTTAAGTATGCAACCAATATTTCAGGCAGTTGGACTACTGAAACAGTAGATAACATTGTTTTCGCAGCTGATTTTACTTCTATAGCCGTGGACTCTTCAGGCAATATTCATATAAGTTACTACGATATTACCAATCGTGACCTGAAGTATGCACTTATGAACGTAAGTTATGATAATGACAGCGATGGTTACTCTGTGTTAGCTGGTGATTGTGATGACTATGATCCTTTAGAGTATCCGGGACAGACATGGTACAAGGATTCAGACGGAGATGATTACTCTGACGGCACTACAACTACACAATGTCAGCGTCCAGCAGACTATTTTGTATCATTAGAACTGACTTCAACTTCTACTGACTGCAATGATACAGCCCCAGGAATCAATCCTGCTGCTACTGAAATATGTGATGGCGTAGATAATAATTGTGATACTAACATTGATGAAGGATCAGATCTCGATTTAGATGGATACGATAATGTTTGTGACGGAGACTGCAATGACAATGATGCAGGTATAAATCCCGGAGCAACAGAAATATTATATAACAGCAAAGATGACGATTGTGATGTCTTTACGCTTGACTACACATGGCAAACAGAAACAGTAGATAGCAATGGAGATGTCGGAGCCTATGATTCAATAGCCCTGGATTCGATGGGGCATGTCCATATCAGCTATTATGACGCAACTAATGAGGACCTTAAGTACGCAACAAATTCCTCAGGAGTCTGGATGACTGAGACGGTTGAGAGTACCGGAAATGTAGGCAAGTACAGCTTTATAGCGATTGACTCGCTGAATAAGGCTCATATCAGTTATTACTCCGCCGGCAGCGGTGATTTAAGATATGCCACAAACTCTTCAGGTTCATGGGTACTACAGACAATTGACAGTTCAGGATACGCGGGTGAGTACAGTTCAATAGCAATTGATCCCTCGGATAAAGTTCACATAGCTTACAGAACCATAGATTACATCGGCGATCCTCATCATGCTCTAAGATACGCAACAAATAAATCCGGGGCATGGATCATATCAACTATTGAAGAGAGCACAGCAGGGACTCTTACATATATAAATGACATATCATTAGCGGTCAACTCATCCGGCAACTACCAGGTCAGCTATGTAAATGAAACCGATACAAGTACTCATTATTATGAAGAACTCAAGCATAACGGTCAAACACTGGAATCTGCAAATGATGCCACTATACCGGAATCCATCCAGAATACATCCATTAAAATAGATTCTTCAGGCAAAGTGCATATCAGCTATACAACGGACGGTTATTATGATTGCCGGTTGAAATATGCTACAAACAAAACAGGTTCATGGAACCTTGTGACTGTACACGGATACACACAAAGCTGTGAAGACACCGGCAGGTTTGAAGAGAATTCGATAGCGTTAGATTCATCGGAGAATGTTCATATAGTATTTAGAGTTTTCTCGTCAAGCATACGCCATGCGACAAATGCATCAGGTTCATGGACGTACCTGGAACAAATAGGCAGCGGCACTTATCCTTCACTGGCAATAGACTCGGCTGATTCTATGCATGTCAGTTATTATGATGCAGCCAACGGCAACCTTATTTACGCGACAAATGCCACTCCTAATAATATAGACAACGACGGAGACGGCTACACAGAGAACCAGGGAGACTGCGATGATACAACCGCTGCCATCAACCCCGGTGTTTCAGAAACCTTCGGCAACACAATAGACGATGACTGTAACCCTGCAACCCCTGATGTGAATGTCACCCCAACCGCAAACGCAGGCGGGCCGTACGCAGGGACAGAGGGAACAGCGATAACACTTAACGGTTCAGGCTCAAGCGACCCGAATAACAATATCTCCACATACGAATGGGATATAGACAACAACGGGACATACGACTACAGCTCTTCATCATCTTCACAGAGCCATACATACGCACAGCAAGGCACATATACAGTCAAGTTGAGGGTAACTGACGCTATGAGCGCAACATCAGAGACAACCACAACAGCGGTGATCTCAGACACTTCACCTTCAGCAGGCTTTACCGGCAAACCCGTAAGCGGCAGAACGCCTCTAACCGTAACCTTCACAAACAGCTCAACAGGCAATGACCAGCCATTGACATACGAATGGGATTTTGACAATAACGGCACAGTTGACTCGACACTGTCCAACCCTTCATATGAATACACAACTGAAGGCACATACACCGTAAAA
>JAUSMY010000050.1 GCA_030646035.1 Thermodesulfovibrionia bacterium
AAGACCCCTTATGAGGCATACTGGAATCTGCCTATTGGCGGATATAGGAAATCAGAACAGCTTTTGGAGGCGGCATGATGGCCGGTGCATTCCACCTTAAATCAGCCCCTAACCTGTCCAATGGATGGGGTCCACCTCTGATTCCATATATACTTCCATAGCCGTAGACTCCTCGAACAAGGTGCATATCAGCTATATAGCTTTTTTCCAACTCAAGTATGCGACAAATGCATCAGGCTCATGGATGACAACTGCAGTGGACAGCGGAGGTTCAAGCTACCAGTATACCTCCATAGCAATAGACTCATCTGACAAAGTGCATATCAGCTATCGTGATGCTACTAATTTAGACCTCAAGTACGCGTCAAATGCATCAGGCTCATGGATGACAACTGCCGTGGACAGTACAGGAGATGTAGGTTACTATACCTCCGTAGCGATAGACTCATCGGATAAGGTTCATATCAGCTATTATGATTCTACTAATTTTGACCTTAAGTATGCGACAAATGCATCAGGCTCATGGGTAAAAACTACAGTGGACAGCACAAGTTCGGTTGGCGGCTACACTTCCATAGCGATAGACTCATTGGGCAAGGTGCATATCAGCTATTATGATTCTACTAATACAAACCTCAAGTATGTGACGAATGCTTCAGGCTCATGGATGACAACTACAGTGGACAGCACAGGAGATGTAGGTTCCTATACTTCCATAGCGATAGATTCATGGGACAAAGTGCATATCAGCTATTTTAATGCTACTAATAGTGACCTCAAATATGCGACAAATGCCCCGAATTGTTCTTATACTTTCATCCGCTGCGTACCCACCGAATACGCAACCATCCAGTCCGCCATCGATGCGGCTCAGAGCGGAGATACGGTGAGAATAGCGCAGGGTATATATACTGAGAACCTGAGCATACTAAAAGGCGGGACATTCTTCATAGAGGGCGGCTGGAACCATACAACTAACGGCCACAGTACAGACCCAAGCCTTACGATCATAGACGGCAGCAGTTCAGGCAGGGTATTTAATATAGACCCTGCTGATGCCGCCCTGAATCTGACGATCAAGGATCTGAAGATACAGAACGGAAGTTCAGGCTATGGCGGCGGGCTGTACGCAGGCAGCAACACCGGCGCATATCCAATAACCCTTATGATCGAGAACAACATTTTTACGGGTAATCAGGCGACAGGAGCATGGAGCGACGGCGGGGCCATGACGATAGAGGCGCAGAACAACAACGTTCTGGTAACGGTGAGGGACAACGAGATATACGGCAATCATGCGGATTATGATTCAGGCGGCATCCTATTCCGCGCAAACGGCTGGAGCAGGAACCTTACGGCAACGGTGGATGGCAACAATATCCATGACAACACCTCGCGATTCGGCGCAGGAATGCTCTTTTATAATGACGGCAATCTCAGCACCCAGAACCTGACCATCACAAACAACACCATTACAAACAACACAGTTGACGGCTGTTTCATACAGGAAGACGACATGGGCGGGCCTGCGTATGGAGGCGGCATGGGGTTCATAGCCATAAATGACACCACAAGCAGTGTTACACTAACCGGCAATACGATATCTGGGAACAAGGCGGTTGCCGGGGCAGGTATTTATTTCGGAGTGGAGGAGAACAGTGAAGAAGGACTGTACGGTGCTCAGATAAACCTGGCATCCTCAAACAATTCCATCTTAAACAACACCGTGCCGGCAAGCTGTGCGTCACAGACAAACGTATCAAACGGCGGCGGGGTGGTCATAAACGCGGATACGAACTTAACAAGCATATCAACCTTCACATTCAACAATGACACAATCACCGGCAGCAGCCTTTATGACCTGATACTTGAGACAGACAACAGAGGCGCTGTTGACATCAAAAAGCTCAATTCAGGCATTGCAACGACCCACAGGTACGGATGGAGGGGGTATGACGCCACGCTCTGCCCTTCGACCGGCTGGTGGAAGAGGCCGTGTTTATTAAATGACATCGGCGCGTTTACCTTTGATGCGACAGACCCTGCTATAGACAACGACGGAGACGGCTACACAGAGAACCAGGGAGACTGCGATGATACAACCGCTGCCATCAACCCCGGTGTTTCAGAAACCTTCGGCAACACCATAGACGATGACTGTAACCCTGCAACACCAGACACTAACATTGCTCCAACCGCAAACGCAGGCGGGCCGTATGCAGGGACAGAAGGAAGTTCTATAACACTCAACGCTTCAGGCTCAAGCGACCCGAATAACAATATCGCAACTTACGAATGGGACATTGACAACAACGGGACTTACGACTACAGTTCTTCATCATCTTCACAGAGCCATACCTACGCACAGCAAGGCACATATACGGTCAAACTGAGGGTAACTGATGCGCTTGGCGCAACATCAGAAACAACCACAACAGCGGTGATATCTGACACTTCGCCGACAGCAGGATTTACCGGCAATCCAACAAGCGGCAGAGCGCCACTTACCGTAACCTTCACAAACAGCTCAACAGGCAATGACCAGCCATTGACATACGAATGGGATTTTGACAATAACGGCACAGTTGACTCGACACTGTCCAACCCTTCATATGAATACACAACTGAAGGCACATACACCGTAAAA
>JAUSMY010000051.1 GCA_030646035.1 Thermodesulfovibrionia bacterium
ATGATGATGAGATCAGCACTCCTGATATCCGCTTCATCCAATGAGTACTGAAGTTCAACATCCTCTTCATACATGAATGGATCAAAGTCAGTGAAGTTGGATATATAGCGCAACCCAAGCACTATGATCTTTAAAGGCTTGAGATGATTTTTCATATAACGCGGTATGATCCTTTCAATTGGTATCGCGTCTTCTTCATGAAGCCCGAGGTCGCCCTGATAATCGAGCACGCCGATAACAGGCTTGCCTGTCTTGTCCTCTATCATCTCCAGCCCTGGGCGGAGGATCTCAATATCGCCTCGGAATTTATTCACGATGAACGCCTTGATGAAATCAGCATCGCAACTTACCCCCCCTTCGCCCCCCCTTGACAAGGTGGGGATGTGAGGGGTCATATCCTTCAGCAATTCCACAGTCCCGTAAAAAGCCGCGAATACCCCGCCTTTATCAATATCTCCAACAAGGACCACAGGCGCGTCAGCGTAACGTGCGATGCTCATATTCACTATCTCTGCTTCCCGAAGGTTGATCTCTGCCGGACTGCCCGCTCCTTCGATCACAATAAGGTCATACTCAGCGGAGAGCCTGTCGTAAGCCGCTGTAACAGATGCCCATGCCTTCTCCTTAATGCCATAGTATTCATCTGCCCTCATGTTGGCAAATACCTTGCCGTTCAAGATGACCTGGCATCCTGAGTTTGAAGATGCCTTAAGCAGTACCGGATTAATATCATTGCACGGCTCGATCCCTGCTGCCTCAGCCTGAAACGCCTGCGCCCTTCCTATCTCTCCGCCCTCTTTTGTGATAAAGGAATTGAGCGCCATGTTCTGCGCCTTGAAGGGCGCGACCTTGATGCCCATATCCCTGAATATCCTGCAGAGGCCTGCAACAATGACGCTCTTTCCTGCGCCGGAACCTGTTCCCTGTATCATTAATGCCTTAGCCATAGTTCACCCCACGTAGTTGATACACTTTACAACCGGATAATCCCACATCTCGACAATATTCAAACATCCGTAATCCTGTTCAACCCTGAATATATTCTCAAGCGGAATGCCGAGCAGATGGCAGAGTATCACTCTGTTAATCCCGCCATGAGCGACGATCGCGATATTCTCTCCCTGATGCTTTTCAATGATCTCACTAAAAACCTTCAATGCCCTATCTCTTAATTCGATGGTGCTTTCTCCATTCATCGGGCTGAACTCAAAGGGGTTGGCAGCCCATGCATTAAAGGCATCAGGCCATTTCTCCCTGATCTCATCAAAAGACATTCCCTCCCACAGGCCAAAATTGCGTTCTCTCAGTTCAGGCATGATGATCGGTTTCAGTCCATACGGGTCAGCAATTATCTCCGCGCTCTTTACTGCGCGAGAAAGGTCGGAGCAGTAGACAGCGTTAATCTTTTTTTGCCCCCTCTTAGATAAGAGGGGGATGGGGGAGTTATTTAAATACCCCGCCAGCCGCTTGATCTGTTCTATTCCGTTGGCAGACAAAGGAACATCAATATGCCCCTTGTATCTTTTTGTCTCCGCGCCCTCTGTCTCTCCATGCCTTATGAGGTAAAGTTTCGTAAGCATATCACCGCCATCATTAAAAATAATATCTCTGACAATTCAGATACCGCGCCGAATGTATCGCCTGTCATTCCGCCAAACCTTCTGCCGCAAAACCAGACCGTTATCAATGAGAATATATAGAGCGCAGGCAAAGAGAAAGCAACATGAGCAAGGTCAGGTTTATGAAAGATCACAAAGACAGCAAGTAAAGAGAAGATAAGGCTCAGAGCAGTTGCCGTAAGTAATTCCTTTACTCCCACATTCTCAATAAATGCCTTGCCAAGCCCATCTGCTCTTGCTGACCTGCAGTGGAAGATCGCAGGCACCATCGCCCAGCGGGAATATATCGGCAATAAAAACAGTATTAAATAATAAGTCGCAGGAGTAGAGCTTGAATATGCTTCATTAAGCAGAAGATACTTGAGCATGAGAACAAAAACTATCGCAATGACACCTGCCGGGCCGATAGTGCTGTCTTTCATTATTGCGAGCTTCTTCTGCCTGTCACCTCTTGATGCGATCGCGTCAAAAGTATCTGCAAGCCCGTCAAGATGAAGCGCTCCGTTAGTTATGACAAGAAGAAGCATGACAAGCAGGTTGGTCAGCCCGATTGGAAAAATCCTTAACAATGTTGCCGCAGCACAAACAAGAAGCGCACCCTGAACTATGCCGATCAGCGGGAAGAAGGCAGCAGAGCCGCCAACCTCCCTGTCCGAAACTATCCCTGTGTCTTTAACAGGTATGATCGTCAGGAACTGAAACGCAAGAAGCAGCTTCTTCATATATTATTCTTTCCCTGAGACAGAGGCCTCGCCGAATGTCGCCATCTCCTTATATATCTTAAGCCCGCCTTCTATCATCAGCATCGCAAGCGCCGCGCCTGTGCCTTCGCCAAGCCTGAGGTCAAGGTCAAGTATCGGCCTTAATCCTATCTTTTCAAGCAAAGCCTTGTGCCCGACCTCCTGAGAATTATGCGCTGCAAACATATAATCCTTTGTCTTTGGCTCTATCATGTACGCGATAAGCGCGCCTGCTGTTGATATGAATCCGTCAATCACTACAGGAACTTTATTTGCCGCTGCGCCGATGATCAATCCCGCGATACCGCCTATCTCAGCTCCGCCGACCTTTGCAAGCACACCAATAGGGTCAGCAGGGTCAGGCATATTAAATGAGATGGCATCCTTAATGACCCGCACTTTAAGCTTCCATGCCTCATCATTTATCCCTGTGCCCCTTCCTGTGATCTCTTCAACGGTCTTGCCGGTCATAACCGCTGTTATGGCGCTTGAGGGCGTTGTATTGGCAATGCCCATCTCGCCTGTGCCGAAAATCTTATAGCCCTTTTTTGCGTATTCGCCGGCAAGCTCTATCCCCACCTCTATGCACTTAAGCGCTTCTTCCCTTGTCATTGCAGGGCCTTTTCTCATATTCATTGTTCCTGAGACAACCTTCCGCGATACAAAACACCCACTTTCAATTCCCCCCTTGATAAGGGGGGACGCAGAGGGGTTGATAAAATCATGATCAACGCCTATATCCACAACAACAACATCTGCACCCGCATGACGCGCAAGGACATTTATACCGGCGCCGCCGTTAATAAAATTAAAGACCATCTGCTGAGTCACAGCCTTTGGGAACGCGGACACGCCTTCATCAGCAACGCCGTGATCTCCCGCGAATGTGAAGACAGCCTTCTTATCAAGCGAGGGCATAGGATTTTCTGTAATAGCGACGAGCTGTTTTGCAAACTCCTCAAGCCTTCCGAGACTGCCCTGCGGTTTTGTAAGGCTGTCCAGACGCATTTGCGCCTGCTCTGCAAACTTGCTGTTAACACTTGTTATACCTGAACATATATTTTTTAAGTCCATTGATTCTCCTTTTATTTTATCTTTATCGGTATCCCGGCGGTTACAAGATAAACTTCATCTGCGATCTCCGCAACCTTCTGATTTAAAAATCCCGCCGTATCTCTGAACCTTCTCGCGAGTTCATTCTCAGGCACAATGCCCATCCCGACCTCGTTAGATACGATAAAGAGTTTTGAGTTATTTGCTTTTTTCATTAAGTCTTCCAACACAGCGATCAGACCATCTATTTCCCTGCTGCAATCCATATTGCCGCAGATCAGATTTGATAGCCAGAGCGTAAGACAATCAAGAACAACAACGCTGTACTTAGTGTCTGCATCGGAAATGATCTCAGGAATTTTGAACGGCTCTTCAAAGGTATCCCACTCAGCTCCGCGCTCATCCTTGTGCTTCCTGATGCGCTCCTTCATCTCATCGTCAAGCGCCTGAGCAGTTGCGATATACGCCTTTCGCCCGTCAATTTTCTCTGCCTCTCTCAGAGCAAAAGAGCTCTTTCCGCTCCGCGCCCCGCCTGTTATAAATACTATCTTGTTTTTCATATCTCCCTAATCATCCAGCCTGTAGGTCACAGGCACCTCGACCCTGTCTTCAATATAAGGATACGGGCCTGCCTTTTTAATTGCTTTCATAGTAGCCTCATCAAGCATGTTATATCCTGAACTCTTCAGAACTTCGATCTCACTTGGCTCTCCACTTGCTCCGATCCTGAAGCTGACATGTACCGTGCCCTCAATACCCCTTCTTCTTGCTATCTTAGGATATGTCTTTTCTCGTTCAATCGCCGAGCTGATAAGCTTAAGCGCATCAGATTCCGAGATGCCGCCTCTCTTATCATCTGTTGTTTTGGAGCTTGTAATGATTTCTTCTCCGCCCTGTATGGAATTTGTATATTCCATCTTCTCGTTGGAAAACGTTATGTCAGAGCCTTTAGCTGCGCCTGATGTATCTCCGGGATCAATAGAGAGAGATTTCGTAAAGCTAACTTCTCTATTGTCAGATTCAGGATCCCTCGATATTATCTCTTCATCATGCTCTCTTTTATTTACAATCAGAGCAGGCTCTTTCTGCATCTTCTTAACCACTGTTTTCTTTAATGAGACATCTTTTGTAACTGCCTTTGCGGGTTTCTCGACATCGGACTTAAGGTCTATAAAGAAG
Organism: Thermodesulfovibrionia bacterium; assembly: GCA_030646035.1. Taxonomy (NCBI): domain Bacteria; kingdom Pseudomonadati; phylum Nitrospirota; class Thermodesulfovibrionia; species Thermodesulfovibrionia bacterium. The sequence goes on from JAUSMY010000051.1 coordinate 4,592, forward strand.
ACCTTCTCATTCAGCATCTTCCCGCTCTCCCCCTGGAATCTCACTGCAAGCAGGAGAAGAGCGGCAAAAGTGCCGTGCAAAAGCAATGAAAAAATAAATGTCCTTTGCAATCCCATCATCTTTTTATATGCACCCGAACAAACTACATCTCAAATTTTATCCCTGCATAAGCAGAAAGTCCCGGCGTGCTGTATCCGCCTGCTGTTGAATAATCTTCATCAAAGAGATTATCCACCCTTGCAAAGAAGCTGGTATCCTTTCTTAACTTGTAGCTGCCGCTGAGATTGACGATCGAATAAGAACCAAGATGGCCCACTGAAGCGGAGTCATAAACCTTTCCGACGAATGTGTATTCCGCAAAGAGAGCTACAGGCCCGCCTGAATACTCTACGCTTATACCGGCCTTGTCTTTCGGCCTCCTTCTGAGGCGCTCTCCGGTCTCTTTGTCCTCTGTATCAAGATATGTATATGAAGATCTTACTGTTACATCTTCAATCACCTTTACGGAAACGCCGGCTTCAAGCCCTTTCACCGCTGCCTTTGATATGTTTTTCGGAGAATAGAGCCACGACCCAGGAGGAGTTTCTACCCAGTCAATGAGGTCATCATACTTCTGGTCAAAATATGTAACTGTGGCAGAAGCCCTGTCCTTGATGATCTCCTTTTCAAGTCCTATCTCCCATGAACTGCTCTTTTCAGGCGAAAGATTCAGATTGCCGCTGCTGCCCCACGGGTCATTATAAAAGAGCTCATTAAGCGTCGGAGCTCTGAAGCCTGTGCCGTAGCTTGCCTTGACCGTAAGAGCGGCCTGCCTGATATTGTAAATTCCACCGATCCGGTAGGTCGTCTCATCACCAAATGTCTCATGGTCATCGATCCTCAGACCGGCGTTGATAACAAGGTCATCATTAAAGAGCTTGGCTTTATTATTGAGATAGAGCGCCTTGTTATCCACCGTCTCGTCAAATATCCCCTTGTTCTCGCCCGCCTCTTTACGGTATTCAGCGCCGAACGTAAATGTGTATGCGTCAGATATGTAAAAATTATTCTGCCAATCGATAGTCTTCATTCCGGTTATTATGTCGGCGTTATTCCATGAGGTATCAGGGTCCTTGTACTTCAAAGAATCTTCAACTGTTGAGAGTGATAAGACCTGCTCCCATATATCAAAAAGATAGAGCCTTCCTTTGCCTGAAAGCATGTGGTGATTCCCGTGCTGTACATAATTCAGATCGTCACTGCCAAATGCATCGAGATCGGAGCGGTCATAATAATATTTGCCTGAGACCTCTATATCTGCTTTGTCTGTCGGGCTGAAATTGAGCTTTCCGGATACAGAGGCGTTTTTATACCCGTCCTTCTCTGTTCCTTTCTTAGCAGCTGATATCCCGTCGGTTGTGAAATATGTTCCTGTCAGTCTGTAGCCCAGTCCCATATATCCGCCTGAGACTGTTGCAGAGGGTTTATATGTTCCATATGAGCCTGTCTCAAAAGAGGCTGATATCTTGGGCGTGCCTTTGCCCTTCCTTGTAATGATGTTTATAACCCCTGCCATCGCCTCTGAGCCGTATATAGTGCTCTGCGGGCCTTTCACTATCTCGATCCTCTCTATGTCATCCACATTGAGGCTTGAAAAATCAAACGTGCCTGTGGTCGTGCTCTTCACCTTCACACCGTCTATCATGACAAGGGTATGTTCCGTGTTGCCGCCGCGGAGAACGATTGCAGCCTGTTTGCCTGCGCCTCCATTCTGGACAACATTCAATTCAGAAATGCCTTTTAAGACATCTGAGACAAACTGCGTATTCATCTTTTTTATATCTTCACTCTTGATCACGATAACATCACTTGTTGTCTCCTCGATCGCTTCCTCTATCTTGGTAGCTGTAACAACAACCTCTCCAACCTTTATCGCTTTATCAGCTGCCAGTAAAGGCGCGGCTGTAACGAGCATCATGAACATCAATATAATTATCCGCTTCATTATTTATTCTCCCAGGTTTATTGTTTTTAGTTTTTGTCTTTCGTTTTAATCGGCTATCATGATCTCTGTCATGAAGTATTGATTCTCATTGCTGCCTCCTCTTCCCGCGAAGGGTTTCGTATTTTCAAGGTGATCAGGATCTCCTGACTCAGGGCATCCTACTCGCCCGCCTTCCCATCCCGAAGCGTCGGAACAGTGGCATTTTGGGCTTTCGCTCCCTTTACAGTTGCGGGGCAGTCTCTGCTTTTCACAGAATTCCCCTGCATTACCTTGTGCTGATTAAACTGCCGAATATTTTTTCGGGCAGTTAATACTTAATATAAATTCCGCCTGAATCCTCCCTCTTTATCTCCACCTCAACATCAAACGCGCTTTTGAGCAGTTCCTTTGTCAAAACCTCATCCGGTTTGCCTATGCCGAGGATACGGCCGTTCTTTATCAGTACAATCTTGTCAAACTGCAACGCGATATTTATATCATGAAGCGCCATGACAACCGATATCTTTCTCTTTATTCTTAATTCCTTCAGAAGCCTCAGGAGTTCGATCTGGTACTTTATATCCAGATTGGCAAGAGGCTCATCAAGCAGCACCAGCCCGGCGCCCTGAAGCAGCGTCATCGCAAGATATACCCTTCTTCTTTCCCCGCCGCTCAGGTTTGTGATAAGCGATCCGCTGTTATTTTGAAGCCCCACCATCTCTATGGCCTCATCAACGGTCAGCTCAGGCAATGTGTCATACGGATACAGCCCCATGCTCACAAGTTCCTTCACCTTAAAAGGGATGCTGATATCAAGGATCTGCGGAAGATAGCTCAAGAGTTTTGCCCTGTCCTTATTCTTGTAAGACCCAACCGGCTTGCCCCAGAGGTTTATATCTCCGCTTGACGCTTTTAATAAGCCGCTCGCCAGTTTAAGAATGGTTGATTTGCCTGAACCATTCGCACCGAGAAGGCCTATGAATTCACCATTCTCTATGGAGAATGATATCTCCCGTATAAATGGCTTATTCTTATCGTAAGAAAAGCCCGCATTAATAAAATTCAGAATAGGCCTGTCAGATGCTGAGGACATCTTTCCTCCTGAGCAGAAAAAGAAAATAGGGCGCGCCTAAAATAGCTGTTATTATCCCGGCAGGAAGTTCCATCGGCGAGACAATGGATTTTCCTATAAGGTCGGCTATGCATAAAAGCACCCCGCCTCCGATAGCTGAGACAGGGATCAGAACCTTATTGTCCGAGCCGACCAGAAACCTTCCAATATGCGGGATGAGCAACCCGATGAAACCTATCATGCCGCCCAGCGCAACAGAAGCCGCTGTCATCAATCCGACTGAAATAAAGAGTATGAACCTCTCTTTACGCGGAGAGAATCCGAGGCTGTGCGCGAGATCATCGCCGAGCATAAGCGCGTTGAGCGCCCTGGCGCGGGTCATTGCAACAACAAGGCCTGCTGCTATAAAAACAAATCCATAAGGAATGATCGACCAGTCTGCAATTGAGAGGTCGCCGAATATCCATAGAGTGGCGCGCCTCAGGCCTTCATCGCTTGATACACTCATAAGGAGCATGAGCATTGCTGAAAAGAGAAAGCCCAGTCCAACGCCTGCGAGCAGGAGCCTGTCCGGCCAGAAACCGCCCCGCTTCCATCCCATTGCGCCGACAAAGACACCTGTTGTCAAAGCTCCGATAAACGCAAGCAGAGGTATCGTCACAATGCCGAAAAGAGAGAGCCCGGTTATTATGCCGAATGCTGCGGCCAATGCAGCTCCGCTTGAGATGCCAAGTATGTAAGGGTCTGCGAGCGGATTTCTGAGTATCCCCTGAAGCACTGCGCCAGATGCTCCGAGCGCCATGCCCATCAATATCGAAACCAACACCCTCGGCAGTCTGATGGACAAGAGTATATCTTTCCCCATCTCGCCAAGATTAAAAGGGCTTATCGGCTTCGGCCCGATAAAAAGGGCGATAGCAAAGATCATTGCCGCAATAATTGTTATGAGTATTAATTTTGTCTTCATATTAATTGAACTATTTGTTCAAGAGCTTCTCAAGCTCTTCTAACCCCTCTATCACCCTCGGGCCGAGCCTGTATAAACCGTCGCCGACATAATAGACCTGATTATTTTTTACCGCCGGTATATATGAGATCCTCTTCAAAAGCCCGCCGGCAGTCTCCTCCATATTCATGCCGGATCCTTTGCCGACAAAGATAATATCAGGCGACCTGCGCACAACCTCTTCGATAGAATATTTGGGATACTGGATAACTGCATCTTCAGCTATGTTGATCGCGCCGAGCAGGTCAATGGCATCATCGATCGCTGTTCCGGGCCCAGCCACTATTAACGGTTCCGGCCAGATCATAAAGAGCACCTTTTTGCTTGTGCCGTGCTTACGCGCCTTATAATTATTCAGGGCTTTTTCTATATCAGACGCGAGCGTATTGAAGCTGTCTTCTTCATTAAGCGCCCTTCCAATATCCCTTATGCCGTCAGGAAGCTGGCTCATTGTACGCGCCTTAAAGACATAGGTCTTGATATTCATGGAGCGAAGCCTCTCTTCAAACTCCTTCGGGTTGCCGTCTGTTGTCATTATCACAATGTCCGGTTTTAAAGAGACAACCGCTTCAAGGGATGGATTGGACATTCCGCCTATCTTCGGCTTCAGCTTCGCCTCTTCAGGATGATCGCAGAAGGTCGTTACGCCGATAATATTATCCCCAAGCCCTGCGGCAAAGAGTATCTCAGTTACACTCGGGGCAAGCGATATGATGCGCTTTGGCGCAGCTGCGTAAGAAGAAGTAATGAGTGAAAAGTGAAGAGTGATGAGTAAAAATAGAACCGCTGTCACCTTCCAAAAATAATTGCCGTACCGTTTATCTTTTGCTTTCATAAAAAATCCCCTGCCTTCAGAAAAGAAAGCAGGGGGATAAAAGCCAAAATAACCTTTATCCTCACAACCTCTTGCCACGAAGGTTAATTCTGTGAGGTATGTTCAGGCCGGTCTTCTGGCTCTCCTGCCCTCTACCTGCCTTCCCATCCCGAAACTTCGGGAAAGTGGCATCTTCAGCAAAGGTTTTATCCCGATGAATCGGGATCAGGATTACAGCGGCGGGTCCGCTCCCGAATCTTACGGGATTCCCCATTAAGCCCCTAAAGGGCGCCTGAACAACGTAGGTGATTATAACTTAAGACTGTTATCTTTAGTCAAGGCAGGTATCACGCTCACAGAAGCCCTGAAAAATCTCCTGAGAGTGGTGAAAGATCTTGCTTTAGACTAAACTTATACAGCTTATTTTATTTCAATAATGGGAATTTGGTTAATAATCAATGCTTGATACATTAAAAAAGGTCTTTGGATTTGAGGAGTTCCGCCCGAACCAGGAGGATATTATCAGAAAGATCCTGGAGAAGAAGGATGTCTTTGCGGTAATGCCTACAGGCGGAGGGAAGTCGCTCTGCTATCAGCTGCCTGCCAAATTAATGAAGGGCACAACGGTTGTCATAAGCCCGCTGATATCCCTGATGAAGGATCAGGTGGATGCTGCTCTGGAGAATGGCATATCCGCGGCCTTTATAAACAGTTCGATGAAACCGCAGGAGATGTCCGGCGTATTCCATGACCTCAAGAACGGAGACATCGAACTGCTGTATGTCTCTCCTGAACGTTTTGCAATGCAGGGTTTTATTGAACAGCTTAAAGCTCTTCCCATCTCTCTCTTTGCCATTGATGAAGCGCATTGTGTCTCTGAATGGGGGCATGACTTCCGGCCTGATTATCTGAGCCTCTCAAATATTACAAAGATATTTCCTGATATCCCGGTCGGGGCATTTACAGCCACAGCCACTTCAAGGGTGCAGGATGATATTATCGGCAAGATCGGCCTCAGGTCTCCATTTACAGTGCGCGCGTCATTTAACCGGCCTAACCTTTTTTATAAGGTCAAGAGTAAAAGAGAGCTGGAATCACAGCTGCTTGAATTCATCAAAGAACATCCGGGCGAGCCGGGTATAATCTACCGCACAACCCGGGATTCTGTTTCAGAACTTGCCAATCTTCTTTCAGCCAACGGCATCAAGGCGCTGCCGTATCATGCCGGTTTAGCAGCGGAAGAGCGTAAGAAGAACCAGGAGGCGTTCAACAGGGATGAGGCAGCGGTCATTGTGGCGACTATCGCTTTTGGCATGGGCATAGACAAATCAAATGTCCGCTTTGTCATTCATGCAGACCTGCCCAAAAATATGGAAGGCTACTATCAGGAGACGGGACGTGCGGGACGAGACGGCGAGCCGGCTGACTGCATCCTCTTCTTTGGAAGGGGGGACATCCCGAAGATAAGGTACTTTATAGACCAGATATCTGATGATCAGGAACGGGCCGTAGCCATGGAGAAGCTGAACATGACGGTGCGGTATGCTTCACATAACCTCTGCAGGCGCAGGCAGCTGCTTGAATATTTCGGAGAGCATTACCCTGATGAGAACTGCAATACCTGCGACATCTGTACAGGTATGGTTGAAAAGATAGATGTTACGGTTGACGCGCAGATAATTATGTCAGCCATGTCACGGACCGATCAGCGTTTTGGAGCCCAGCATATCATTGATATCGTTACAGGCGCTGATACAAAACGCATACGCGAACTGGGGCACGACAAGGTCAAGACCTATGGCACGGGCAAAGGCAAAGATAAGAAGCACTGGCGCTTTCTGATCGATGAGCTGCTTGCGCAGGATGCCATATGTCAGGACGGCGGGCAGTATCCGGTATTAAAACTGACAGTAAAAGGGAATAATATTCTCTACGGCAGAGAAGAGATCACAGCCTTAAAAAGGGAAGAGAAAAGCAAGAAGTATGCAGCCGGAAGAGACGGCAAGTTTGCGCCATATGATGAGCTGCTCTTTGATGAACTGCGCAAACTGCGCAAAGAGACCGCTGATGAACATCATGTGCCGCCATATATAATATTCTCAGATAAGACACTTCATGAAATGTGCAGATACTATCCCGCGGCCTTGTCTGATATGAGAAATATCAACGGCGTTGGAGACGCCAAGCTTGAACGGTACGGAGCTGCTTTTGTAAAAGCAATTAAGACATATCTTGATGCGCATCCCGGCATCACCATCCCTTTATTGAACACTTCAACGGCACAGTCAGCTATGAGGAAGCGGAATTTGTAAGGGCATTTCTGCAGCAGAATCCTGAGAAAACCTGAGCAACTCTGATGCCTATAAGTTAATGTCCTCAAAGTGGGGAGGGGACATCAAAAAGTTATATGAACCGGTTTCACATTCCAGATGTACTTGCAATACTCATGGATAGACCTGTCTGAAGAGAATGAGCCCATTCGCGCGGTGGTGAGGATGGATCTTTTCGTCCACTCATTTTGATCCTGAAAGAGCTTGCCCGCTCTTTCCTGACACTCGATGTATGACTGATAATCTGCAAAGAGCATGTACTCATCACGATAGAGCAATGACTGGACAAGCTGCCTGAAGAGTCCCGGAACCTCAGGCGAGAAGTAGCCTGAACTTATCTGGTCAATGGCCTCTCTCAGCTCAGGATTAGCCTCATAATACTTTATCGGATCATATCCCTTTAGCCAAAGGTCTTGGACCTCCTGCGTGTCCAGACCGAAGAGGAAGAAATTGTCTTTGCCGGTCTCTTCGCGTATCTCAATATTCGCGCCGTCCAATGTTCCGACTGTCAAAGCGCCATTCATTGCGAACTTCATATTGCCTGTGCCGGATGCCTCTTTGCCTGCGGTTGAGATCTGCTCTGATATGTCAGCAGCGGGATAGACATGCTGCGCGCTCTTTACATCAAAGTTCGGGAAGAAGACTACCTTGATGCGGCCCTTGATATCAGGGTCATTGTTAATGACATTGGCGACAGAGTTGATAAGCTTGATGATGAGCTTTGCCGTATGATAGCCGGGAGCGGACTTGCCGCCGAATATAAATGTCCTCGGAGGAACATCAATTAAAGGGTTACGCTTAATGCGGTTGTAGAGCGTGATGATGTGAAGAACATTCAGGTGCTGGCGTTTGTATTCATGGATGCGCTTTACCTGTATATCAAATAAAGAATCAGGATCTATTGAAACACCTGTCTTCTTCATAATGACTGAAGCGAGCTCCTGCTTAACCTCTTTTTTAACAGCACGCCACTTCTCCTGAAACGATGCATCATTCGCGGCATCCTCTAATTTTCTCAATTCCCTCAGATCCTTTATCCATTCTTCGCCTATCCTCTCGGAGATAAGCTTGCTGAGCCTCGGATTGGAAAGAACCATGAATCTGCGGGGCGTTACTCCATTTGTCACATTAAGAAATTTCTCAGGCCATAATTCATAGAAGTCACGCAGAACATCGCGCTTCAACAGGTCTGTATGAAGCTTTGCCACACCGTTGATCGCGCTGCTTCCGATACAGGAGAGGTTCGCCATCCTCACATACCGTTCACCGCACTCATCTATGATGGACATCTTCCGTATCTTCTCATAATCTTCCGGATAGATCTGGCGCACCTGTTTTAGAAAGCGGCTGTTTATCTCATAGATGATCTCAAGATGCCTCGGCAATGTCCCCGCAAAGAGCCTGAGCGGCCATGTCTCAAGCGCTTCGGGCAGCAATGTATGATTTGTATAAGCAAATGCCCGACTGGTTATGTCCCATGCCTTGTCCCACTCGATACAATGTTCATCCACGAGAAGGCGCATGAGTTCGGTGATGCCGACTGCAGGATGGGTATCATTAAGCTGGATGATGAACTTTTTATGGAATCCGTCAAGATCTTTCTCTCTCTGCAGATAGATCCGTATCATGTCCTGAAGCGAACAGGAGACAAAAAAGTATTGCTGCTCAAGTCGCAGTTTCTTGCCCACGCTCGGCTCGTCATTCGGATAGAGCACCTTGGTGATATTCTCAGACGCAACGTTCTCCTGAACAGCTCCGTAATAATCACCGACATTGAAGGCCTGAAAATCAAAAGATTCACATGCCTCAGCCTTCCATAACCGCAGAAGGTTCACGGTATTGACCTTGTACCCAAGTATCGGAGTATCAAAAGCAACTCCCTTGATAACCCTGTCTGATATCCAGTTAACGCGGTAGCACCCCTTCTCATCACAGTATGCTTCTGTTCGTCCGCCGAATTTTATATGATAGAAGACCTCAGTCCTCGGTATCTCCCACGGATTGCCGAATCGGAGCCACTTGTCCGTCACCTCGACCTGCCACCCGTCCCGTATCTCCTGATTGAAGATGCCGAACTCATACCTGATGCCGTAATTGATCGCTGGTATCTCAAGTGTTGCCATTGATTCCATGTAACAGGCGGCAAGCCTGCCTAGCCCTCCGTTGCCGAGTCCCGGCTCTTCCTCCTGCTCAAGCAGCGCGTTCAGGTCAAGCCCCAGCTCCTCTAACGCCTGCTTTGCCTGCTCATATATTCCGAGGTTTATCAGGTTATTCCCGAGATGCGGGCCGAGAAGATATTCTGCCGAAAGATAACAAACCGTGCGTGAGCGGTTCTCAAAATATGTTTCAGCAGTATGTATCCACTTATGGAGCATGCGGTCGCGGACGGTGTAGGCAAGTGAGAGGTAATGATCATTTCTGGTCGCAACCTTTGAAAACTTCCCCTGAAGATAAAAGAGGTTGTCTAAAAAAGCCTTCTTTATAGACTCAACGCTGAGGTCGGTTCTTATATCCGTGGACTGCGGTTTCTCAGGCATAGATTTATCCAGTGGTCTCGTGAATAAAGTAATTATACTGCGTTCAGCTTTTCATACTCATCCAGCTTGCCAAAAGACGCATAATACTCTATCTCTGAAACTGCTATCTTCTCTGCTTCGTTGGAAAGATTCAGGCTCTGGTCTTTAATAAAGCGCTGGATCATCTCAAACTTCGCCTTCTGTATATTGAGAAACGCTTTATCAATAGCAGGGTTGGCCGGATACGGGCCACTCTTCTGTCCGGCAGATAATATTTCAGTGAACGGCCTGCCTGAGTGGGCTGCCAGTTTTTTACATTCATTCACAGCAGATATCCAGTCCGGATGCATTATCCTGTAGTAATCCCTCATCGCCTGTTTGTTGAAATGCACAAAGTAGGTCTTGTTATCGCGCTGCAGATTGAAGGTCACACGCACAGAGTCAGTATCTATCGTATCAACAAAGATTAGATCATCTCCGTCTTTGGCTATCTCCCATTTGAGATCCCACAAATTAAGGCCCATCTTTGAAAATATCTGCTGAAGCAGGAGCGCGCCGAGAACTGCCATTATCAGAGACTGGGAGAATGTGTCTCCATCAAGGCCTGAGATGAGTGAAGCCTCCTGACGGCTGATGTTCCTGTCCTCAGGTTCATACTTTGTTGTAAGGTCTACCAGAGGACGGTCAAAACGTGTCCAGGGAGTTAACGGTTTATCGAGCCCGAGTTCATTAAGATATGTCTTTTTGTCTGAATCGCTCAGTGCGCTGAACTTCTTCAGGATTGATGAGCCGCTTGTTATCCCGAGCCTGACTATGTATTCGAGAGGAATGACATAACGGTCTTTTGAGTGGTACTTCTTGTAATCATAAAAGTGCCATCCCATCACCTTCTTCAGATCCGGCCTTTCGGCGGTATATTTATTTATTAAAGTGAGATTACTTAACTCGGACGGAAATCCTTTAGAAAAGACCTTGCCTGTCTCACGCTCAACCATGCCTGCATGATGCGTAAGCGCGCCGTGCTCTTTAAATGATGCGAGCATTTTTTCGAGCAGGCCGGTTTCATCCTTTACAGATGCTGACACAGTCTTCCAAGCCTCAGGGTCCTGAAGCTCCTGAAAGACGAGGTGCCTGAAGCCAGCCCTGCCCAGATCGCTGCCTTCGATCTCAAATATCGTGCCGACATCAAAGACAGAACCGCCGGCAGTAGTTTCGCTTATAATAAGGTCAGGATGTCCGGGCACATCATAGAGGTTCTGCACAGAACCTCTATATATAGGGTTGTCCAATTTGATATTGATCTTTTCAGGAAATCTGCTCATTCTCTGCCTCCAATATATGAGATATCTAACGTAACTTTTCAGAGAAAATTAGTCAATTTGATTCAGAGCTACTTCACCTTAAATTTCCTCAACCTCAGTGCGTTTGTCACAACCGTCACAGATGACATGCCCATGGCGCCTGCGGCAAGCATCGGATTAAGCAGTATTCCAAAGAACGGGAAGAGCACTCCGGCGGCGACAGGGATGAGTATGATGTTATAGGCAAATGCCCAGAAGAGGTTCTGCTTTATATTTCTGATGGTGGCTTTTGAAAGTGCGATGGCTGTTGCAACTCCTCTTATATCTCCGCTGATGAGCGTTATATCTGATGCCTCAATCGCCACATCTGTTCCTGTTCCGATAGCGATGCCGACATCAGCCTGCGCAAGCGCGGGCGCGTCATTTATCCCGTCGCCGACCATCGCAACTATCTTGCCTTCGGTCTGAAGCTTCTTTACCTCGCTTGCCTTGTCTTCAGGGAGCACCTCGGCAAGCACCCTGTCTATGCCAACCTGTTTGGCAATCGCCTCAGCGGTTCTTTTATTGTCACCGGTTATCATGATCGTCTGGACTCCGAGCCTGCGTAAAGTCTTTACCGCGTCAGAAGAGTTCTCTTTCAGGGTGTCGGCAACAGCGATGATCCCGCCTATGTTTCCATCTATTGCGACATACATGGGCGTCTTGCCTTCTTCAGAAAGTTTTATTGATATTTCCTTGAGGCCGCTGATATCAATTTTTTCATCTCCCATAAAGTCTTCATTGCCGAGAAGAACGATCTTTCCGTCAATGACCGCCCTGATGCCGTGTCCGGGGACAGCCTTGAAATCAGAGACTTCAGAAAGACTCAGATGTTCTTCTTTCGCCTTTTTGACGATAGATTCTCCAAGCGGATGTTCTGAACCTCTCTCAGCGGAAGCGGCTAACCGCAGTATCTCTTCGCTCTTCACTATCAACTTTTCACTTGTTATTATGTCTGTGACAATCGGGGCGCCTTTTGTAAGCGTGCCTGTCTTATCAAAGACTATTGCGTTTATCTTATGCGCGGTCTCAAGAGCCTCAGCGCCCCTGATGAGTATGCCGTTCTCAGCGCCCTTTCCTGTGCCGACCATTATTGAGGTCGGGGTCGCAAGACCCAGTGCGCACGGGCAGGCGATTATCAGCACGGCGATGCAATTGAGAAACGCGTAAGTGAATGCCGGGTCAGGGCCGAAGAAGAACCATATAAGAAATGTGAGCGTTGCTATCCCCATGACTGCCGGGACAAATATAGAGGCTATCTTATCTGCAAGCCTCGCGATTGGCGGCTTTGAGCCCTGCGCCTCCTGAACCATATTTATTATCTGAGAGAGCATGGTCTCTCTTCCGACCCGTGTTGCCTCAAACCTGAATGAACCTGTCTTGTTGATAGTCGCGCCTATGACCTTATCACCTGTCTTCTTTTCAACCGGCATAGATTCGCCCGATATCATGGCTTCATCTACAGATGAATATCCTTCTGTTACAATTCCGTCAACAGGTATCTTTTCACCAGGCCTTACGAGAATGATATCCCCTATCTCGACATCTTCAATAGGCACATCCTTTTCCTCTCCGTTTTTTATCAACCGTGCGGTCTTTGCCTGCATGCCTATCAGTTTCTTTATCGCCTCAGATGTCTTGCCCTTTGCCCGTGCCTCAAAAAATCTTCCGAGGAGGATGAGTACAATTATTGTCGCAGCGGTGTCAAAATATACATGAGCTGAGTATCCTTTTATTTCAAAGACAGACGGAAAGAAGGTAGCAGTGACACTATATATATATGCCGCAGATGTGCCGACAGCTATCAGGGTATTCATGTTTGTTGTCCTGTGGCGCGCTGCTGATATTGCGCCGCGATAGAACTGCCAGCCTACCCAGAACTGGACAGGTGTCCCGGCGAGGAACTGCATCAGAAAATTCATCTGCATCGGTATGGCAATTACTGACGACATTCCGATCTGGTCCCAAAGCATGAGTACGAATATTGGAATTGTGAGAGCCGTACCTGCAATGAGCTTAACCTTGAGACGGTTCAGATCTTTCTCCCTCTCTCTCTTTTCCTTTTCAACAATGTCTTCGCCTTTTTCAGCCTCAACAATATCATATCCCAGATCCCGGACAACCTTTTTGAAATCCCTCATGCCTGCCTGAACAGGGTTATATTCAACAGTCGCTGTCTCTGTGGCGAAATTTACAGATGCGGAAATAACTCCGTCTAAAACTGCGAGCGCCTTCCGGACCTTCTCCACGCAGGAGGCGCATGTCATGCCTTTTATCGGGATGGTGATCTTTGAGAGTGAAACGCCGAATCCAAGGTCTTTGATAGTTTTGATGAACTCATCTGATGAAACTTCAGAGGGGTTGTAAATGAGCGTGGCCTTTTCAGCCGCGAGATTGACCGATGCTTTTTCTACGCCTTTAATTTTTGCAAGGCCTGATTCAACTCTTGCGGAACATGCCGCGCATGACATGCCTGTTACAGGGAGGTCGATCCTTCTTGATACAGAAGAAGCATCTTTGTTTTCAGGCCTTTCAACTGGACAGGCTTTGTCAGCCATTATAAGCTATTTATTTTTCAGGACTGAAATGTTCTCCTGCATCTCCATTACCCTGCTCTTCATCATCGTCATCTCAGAGTCTGTTATCATTCCGCTTTCCATTGTGTCGGACATGTTATTCATCTCATAGGATATCTGCTTCATCATCCTGGTCAGATCACTGATACGATCTTTTGAAACCTCTCTTTCCGCTGCTGAGAGCCTGCCAGTCATGCGGGAAATATCGTTCATCATATTTGACATGTCATAGACCATATCTTTCATGTTATTCATCATCTCGCCATGCCCCATCATCATCTCCTGATGAGTTGTGATATCCCCTTCTTCAGACATCTTTCCTTTTTCCATAATCCCATTTTTATTTATAAGATCTTTCTCTTCTGACATGCGGCTGTGTTGTATTTCATCCTCTATCTCTTTCCTAATGTCTTGTCCCATTTGCGCGTAAGTGTTTGCAGCGGATAATCCTGTGATCAATAATACTGCCAGCAAAAGACGTTTCATGGCCTCCTCCTTGTGAATATGCTTCTTATGTATATAAGGCATTATCGGTCAATTAATTATTAATTGTACTATATTCGGCCATATCAATCATATAAAATGATTTATCTTATTATTTCTGTCTTTTCTTTGCCCTAAAAAGCTTTCCTGAACTCCGCCCACCACGTTAACTGGTTCTCCATAAACAACGCCCTCTCAGGCACAAAGAAATATATTACAGCAAGGATTATCACCGCAATAATAAAAACAATAAAGAGAATATCTTTTTTGCATTCTTCAGTCATCATTATTTCCCGGTCTTTAAAAATTGCATTATCTTATAGTTATCGTCGGAAAAAACAACATTAAACTTTTCTTTTGGCCTGCCGAACCATCCGCCTATAGTTGAGAGCGCTTTTCTCTCATCATCTATCCACTCATCTTCTTTAGAGTATCGCCGGAGCAATACATAAGTCACGTTATTGTCTTTTAGTTTTCTAAGCCAGTTATTGTAGTTTTCAGATTTGATATATGCCGTCCTGCTCGAAAATCCGCTGTTCCATAGCGGAGAGAGAAATAAAGGCTCAAAAGTATATGCAAGTACGTCGCCCTCTGAAATATTATTGCTTATCCATATCCAGTTGCCGTACTCCTGCTTTGCGTTCAGGTCGATATTGAACGGCGCAAGACGGGCTATTGTTCTTTCATTTGCCGGCAGATTTAAGAACTCCTTTATCTTTGCAGGCATCACGCATGGTGAGTTTGCCGTCAGTGATGTATATACGGCAAGAAGTAATGCGATAATGCTGAGCAGCCTTTCTCTCTTGCTGAAGTAGTCAAGAACAAAACCGTATGATAACGCTCCGAGTGCAAGGATGAAGATCACATATCTTGTATTCCAGTTTCTCGGATGAGCCAGGAAGATTATGATAAGCAGTATGGTGATAAAGAGCCAGTTGTACCGTTTTTTTATTATGGAGTTGATGAATATTAAAGCCAGGCTGGGAAGAAAGAGTATGAACCATATCGGCCCGAACCCGCTCAGCCTTGAATCATAAAGATAATACTCAACCCTTTCCATCCAGACATAAATCAATCCGGCTAAAGAAGATGCGTTTTGTATCACGGCAGGGGCAGGGTCTATTATCCCTTTATAAAGCCCCTTAAAGATCGTTTTGCCAAAGACCGCTATCTCCATGGGATATACCGGGTTGCCGTAAAGCAGCCAGTTCTTAATGAACCAATAGCCTCCTATTAAAAGAAGCGGGATGAAGAAGTAGAGAATGTAAGGCCCAAGGCTGTGTCTTAATATATTATTCTTCAGCGATGAACCCGTTGCATAAACCTTACGCCTGTGCTTTATAATCTCCTGCACGATTATTGCCAATGAGAACAGAATTGCAAATAAAGGGCCTGAACCTTTTGAGCCCAGGAGTATCCCGGCGGAAATGCCGGCCATAAGTATGGGGATCTTCCTGTCAGGCTGTCTTTCGATATTTAATAATTTGATATGAAAATCATGATTTTCATACAGCAGAAAATTTATGGTGACCAGCAGGAGAACTGACACCGCAATATCAATATAGTTTGTTGTAGATTGCATAATTATAATGGGTGTGAAGAAGAACAGGAATGACGAATAGAGCGCGTATCTTTCATTTATCTTCAGCTTCGTGGCAATACTGTATGTTGTGATGACCCCGATCAACGTAAACGGCAGCTGGCTGAGGTCTGTGATCACATCGCTTTTTAGAAATATGACGTTCCAGAGAAAGATCAGCTCCATGTTTTTGGGGAATATGTTGATGAAGGTGTCGATCATGAAGTTGGCAGGGTTTTCAATGATAGCTCCGCTCTGCAGGATATGGCCTACTATAGGAAGGTGGTACCAGAGAGCATCCCATGTATATGAAGGGAAGAGATAGCCGATAAATATCAACCAGCAGACGTTTATTATTACGAGAGCAAATAAAATAAATAATATAAAGTCTGATTTGATGGTTCTGAAAAAACCGGCAGTTTTATCTTTAAATTCTCCCGCAGCGTTCTTTAAATAAGAACTCTTATTATTAAAGAATGACAATGATAGAACCGCCATCGATATGCTGATGTTTATTGCAAAAAGCGGATCCGCATAAAGTTTATTAAAGATGATGCCGAGTGCCAGTTCAGTTGCTATGATCTGCGCAAGGCCGAGTATGAATGTTCCGATAAGCCTGTCGATGAATGAAAGAGAAAATCTTTTGCTGAAGAGGAATAGATACCAGGAAGAGAAAAGCAGAATATTAATAATTACATATTTAATGACAAGGATATTCATGATTCAAAGTATTATATAGCTCTTTCTGCTCAGCCCTTGCCGGTCAGCTTATTCAGGAATATCTCGATGAAGTTGGGGTCGGTTATATCGTGGTATATCTTAAACTCTTCATCTGCCCTGTCCTTCATCCCCCATTCTTCATAAATAAGGCCTATATCATAATGGGCATACGGATGTTTAGGGTCTGCCGCCAATACTTTATTATATACATCAAGAGCCTTTTCAAGATCGCCTTTTTGTCTGTATATGTATCCCATGTCATATAAGGCATAAACGTTATCAGGGTCTAGCATAAGGGCTTTTTCATATTGTTTAAGAGCCTTATCATAAAGTTTCTCTTCCCGGTAGACATATCCGAGGTCATAATTAGCATCAGGATGTTCCGGGAATATCTCCAACAGTTTTTCATAAGTCCTTTCGGCATTATCAAAGTCTTTTTTGTCTTTATACATCAGCCCTAATTGATAGTGGGCATAGGCGTCGTCAGGGTTTGCCAGGACCGCCTTTGAGTAGCTTTCAACGGCTTTAACATCCTGTTTTATCGCCTGATAAAAGAGCGCGGCCAGTGTATATCTTTGCCTGAGAGTATAAAGAAGCATTACCAGGAGGAGAAGGCTTATTAATAAAAGCAAAAGAGCCTTTTTCATATCGTTTTCAGTTTTAACAATAAAGGGAGCAGATAATATAAAAAATAATCTCCCGGGGATTTAACATATGTGAAGCCCCGGGAGATTGGAATTGATTAAGCTGATACAGGTACGATCTTAGTGCATGTAAACCAATGCCAGGCTGAAAGTCTTGCCTTGTCCGGCATTCTTGGTCCTGAATATATCAACACCGCTGACGTCCTGATTGTAAGTAAAGACCGTCTGCCAAGTACCATTAAGCATCGCTTTGGGGAAGGTGTACGCCATGCCGACGCCTAAATTAAGCACATCCTGCTCAAGGCCTAAAGTATCCTTGAAAAGCTTGTATTCTTCATCACTATTAATTCCATAAGGTGCCGCAGCTACAAGAAGTTCTTGCGAAGCTGATGCATTTCCTACTGCTTTTGTGTATTCAACGCTGCCTCTTAATTCAAGATTGTGCGGGAGTGCATAACCGCCTCCTATAAAGACCTTGACCTGGTCAGATGGCTTAAAACTGTAATCTGCACTGCTGTCCACGCCAGGTGGATATATGTCAATATTATTATCGTTTTCGAAGCGGTACTTATATCCGACATTGAAGAGAATATAACCCTTTCCTATGCCTTTGCCGAACATGATATCTAAAGTTGTATTATATTGGCCGTCGCCATTGCTGAGATATGAGAAAGGGTAACCATACTCATATGCCTCGGGTATCTTAACAGTTCCCTGAAGAGAGCATAGAGTTCCTGTTCCAAAGAGGTTCTGTGTCAGGTTGTATCTTAATCCGAGGTCAATGTCGCCAATGCCGCTGGGGCCGTTTTCCTGGGCATACACGAGAGTATCATTTGATCTTGGAGTTTTCCATGCAAAGGAAGCAAAAACGGTTAATGGATCGATAATTCCGTACTCACCGTAATAGGAAAGATCTGTTGAAGTGAATTTTGCAGAAGGAACTCTTTCAACGACATCATTTCCTTCATGCTGTACAGTAGAGTAGAGATTTTTTGATTCATAATAGCTGGCTGTTACCTGGTGGTATGAGTGGCCTTTTGCCTGGGTCCAGGCTGAGTAGGCTTCTCCGCTTGTCAGCAGGCTTACGGCAATCATAATAAGTAAAAAACCTTTTAATTTTTTGATCTTCATTAATATCCCCCCCGTGAAAGAATTTACCATTATAAAATAATCAAAATAAATATTACAATAATTAATGTGATGTTATATTGCCAGCACCTCTTTCCTGTCATCCTTTGTATCGCAAAAGGCTTTGTTCAAAGGCAAACGACTCCATACTACCTGTAAAATAGATAAAAAGGCAACATAAAGATATCCCATCTGAAAGATCATAAGAAAAGGAATGGAAATATAGATCTTGTTAATGTAAGCAAAATATATGTTGAATGTGAAATATATCCCCAGAAGAAGTTCAAATATAAAAAGCAGGCTTAAATTGACCCTGTATTTTTTATTGGCCCACCTGTCTTTTTTATCTTCTATCATATACTTGGGAGTTCTTTTGAATTCCGTCTCTTTATTGAAGATGGCCTCTAATACCGCTTTTGAGTTATTGACGGAAAGCCCGATACCAAGGGACATCAACATAGGGAGATATATCAATCTCGACTTCCAGTCCTTGTATGCCTCTCTTTGTGAACATATATAAAAAAAGGATATGCCGACTGTTGCTACAAAGAGAAACGGCACATCGGTTACAAGCATCTTGAACCATCCTAAATTTATCCTTGCAACCATGGATGGATACATCAATATGGAGAGCACAAGCATAAGCAGGTAAGAGAAATTATTTGTAAGATGAAAAAATGCCTCAACCTTTACCTTTAAAGGCAGGTCGCTTCTGAGTATCTGCGGCAGCAGTTTTTTTGCAGTTTGAATAGAGCCCTTGGCCCATCTGTGCTGCTGGCTTTTAAAGCCGTTGATCTCAACAGGGATCTCTGAAGGAGAGACCTCATCTTTTAAAAATATAAATTTCCACCCAGCTAACTGGGCCCTGTAGCTCAGGTCCAGGTCTTCAGTAAGGGTATCGTGCTGCCATCCGCCTGCAGAATCTATCGCCTCTTTTCTCCATATTCCTCCGGTACCGTTAAAATTAAAGAACCTGCCGGACCAGTTCCTTGCAGCATGTTCAATAACAAAGTGGCCGTCAAGCATCATTGCCTCGATGCGTGAAAGAAAAGAATATTTCCTGTTCAGATAAGTCCATCTGGTCTGCACCATTCCAACAGACTTGTCGGAAAAATAATGGATCGTCTTCATCAGCATATCGCTTTGCGGTACAAAATCAGCGTCATATACTGCGATGTATTCGCCCTTTGCAGTCTTTAGGCCCTCAGCCAATGCTCCGGCCTTAAACCCGTTTCTATTCTCTCGATGTATATAGCTGATGTCATAACCTTTTTCCTTAAAATCATTGACACATTTCTCTGCTATCTCTCTTGTTTCATCGGTAGAATCGTCAAGCACCTGGATATCCAGCAGTTCTCTCGGGTAATCCATGCCGCATGAAGCGGTGATCAGCCGCCTGACGACATACATCTCATTATAGACAGGGAGTTGGATAGTGACTCTCGGAAGGCTGTCTAATTTGTTTTTCAGAACAGGCCTGTTTTTCTTATGCTTGTAATATAAATAGATCATATAATAACGGTGTGACGCATAAATGAATACCGTCATTAATATTAAAAAGTATATTGTTAAGAATAGATAGAGAAGCATTTTTTAAATTATATTATTTATAGATGATAGTAAAATATTAGAAAGAAATAATTGTCGCAATTATAACACAGCGGATTTTTTCTAATCAATTTAATATCAAGAATAATTATTAAAGACCGGTCATATGTGTTTATTTGTGCAATTATGCTTGATTTTGTTTTTAAAGACCATTATAGTTAAAAAATGGAAACGGCTGATGATTCTTATTTAAAATCCTCGATAAAGTGGACAGTTATTCTGAAGACGCTTGCAGATGAAACAAGGCTTCAGATCATCCATGTGCTCTTAAACGGCGAAGCGTCTGTCCAGGACATAGCAACGTCTCTCGATATCAAGGTCTATAATGTTTCCAAGCATTTAAAAATCCTTGAATCATGCGGCCTGGTGAAAAAACGAAAAGAAGGCACACAGCGAATATACGGGATCACGGACAGGCTTATGAGCCGTTTGTCTGAAGATAAGCAGGTCCTTGACCTCGGCTGCTGTAAATTCTTATTTACAGGTTTGAAGAAGTAATTAATTATCCCCTCTTATTAACTGCTATAAATATATCTCTTTCCGCTGCGTATATATTTTCTGAAGAGCAATTTGTCTTTTGAAGGGCGTTAAGTTAAATTAGGTCTATGGCAAGACTGAGAAGAAGATACGGCATGTTGATTAACCTGAACAAATGTATCGGGTGCTATGCATGCCAGGTTGCCTGCAAACTGGAACATAAAGTGCCTTTCGGAGCATTCCGCTGCAGGGTTGAGACGTATAAAACCGGTAACTTCCCTGATCTGAAAAAAATCTTTATCCCCCGGCTATGCAACCATTGTAGTAACCCTCCCTGTATAAATGTGTGTTCGGAAAAGGCGCTCACAAAAAATAGTGACGGGGTTGTGGTATTTAATAAAGAGCTCTGCGTTAACTGTCAGCAATGTTATGAGAAATGTCCATATAATGCGATCGATACGAATTCAGGCGAGCCTCAGAAATGCGATTTCTGTTATGAAAGGCTGGAAGCCGGAGAGATCCCTGTCTGCGTTAAAAGCTGCATGGGCAAGGCCATATTATTCGGCGACCTGAAAGACGGCAGAAGCGAGATATCAAAGGTTCTTAAAGAAAAAAGCCTCTTTGTTATAAAAGCTGAGGAAAAGACAGGGCCTTCGGTCTTTTACCTGTATAAAGGCGAGACAGGCTTTACTCCTTTAATGCCTTATGAATTAGACGAAAAAAGCATCTCTTCCAATGCGGGATCAAAGCAGGAGGCTCGTCAACCAAGGACATCTTTAAATCTTATAAACACCGCTGATGTCATGTGCCCTTCAGAATGCGGCATCTCTGTAGAAGTGCAGGACGGGGTTGCAAAGAAGATCTATGGTAATCCTCATTCACTCATAAATAACGGGACGCTCTGCGCAAAAGGGGCTTCCGGCCTGCAGCTTACATACTCTCCTCACAGGATAAAGACCCCTCTAATGAGAACAGGAGAGAGAGGTGAGGATAAATGGAAAGAGATCTCCTGGGATGAGGCATGCAGCATTATAGCGAAAAAACTGATCAGCTTTAAACGGGAGCATGGGCCTGAATCTGTCTTTCTGGATGTCGGCGATGTGACCGACCGTGAAGCATTTTACCGGTTGTTTCACGCATTCGGCACTCCGAACACGTTCGACCACGGAAGCGTATGTGACCCCAACCGTAAATGGGGACAGGGCATCATGCTTGGCGATGAGAGGCCCCTGCCTGATCTTCAAAGGCCGTTTCTGATTCGAGGTGATGATAATAAAACCTGTCTGAAGTATGAATATGATACAAAGCTTATGCTGAGTATCGGCTCCAACCCGTTTGTCGCTACAAGATTCAACTATATGTCAAACGGCATTCCCGGGGCCAAAGAGGGGAACGGCTGTAAATATATTGTTATTGATCCTGCCCATACCAGCTCTGCTTCAAAGGCTGATATCTGGCTCCCTATCCTTCCGGGCGCAGACGCCGCACTGCTTGCAGGCATGCTTTACTTCATAATCAAACAGGACGACCCTTCAGATAAGGAAAGAAGGTACATGGATCATGAGTTCATTGAAAAATATACGATAGGATGGAATGATTTCAGGTACGCATTTCTCCTTCAGTCTGAAATTGTCGACCCTTCAAATGGCCATAAGTTTTTTACTTTGGAATGGACAGAAGAAAAGACAGGCATAACAAAGGGGAAAATAGAGCAGGTTGCTCACCTTTTAGGTATTACAAAACCCGCTGCTATTGAGATAGGCATGCACGGAACCGCCCATCATACAAACGGCGATGTGACTTCCATAGTTATGTCAGCCCTGTGCCTTATAACAGGGAACATGGATGTTCCGGGAGGGGTTGTCTTCATAGATTCACAGAAGGTAAAGAGAGGAAATAAGACTACGGGTAAGGCATTTTTAAATAAAGAAGCGGTCAGGAATATTAACGGCAAAGATGTCACAGGCATGCTTTCAGAATTAAAAAAAGATCTGTACGGAGATTATCCTGCTGCCTGTAAGGGAGTTGTGACCGACCTGCCTAAAAATATCAGAGAAGGCGTCAGGCTTAAGCACGGCCCTTTTAAGGGACATGAGTATCCTGTTAAGGCATTTGTAACAAGAGCGGGGAATCCTGTGATCAGCGCAGGCAGCACTCCGGACTGGATAGACGCTTTAACTTCAAAAGGCGAAGACGGGGAATACAGGCTTGGGCTGATAGCCTATATTGATACTCACATAAATGTTACAGGCAAGTTCGCCGATATCGTCCTTCCGGAGGCAGGTTATCTTGAGAGGATGGGTGTGAGCAATGTCTTTACCATGAGCCCTGAGATTGCATTAAGGGATCAGGTTATCAAACCGCTTCATAATTCCAAAACAGATTTTGAGATGATGATCGCGTTATCCGAGGCGCTTATAAATAACAATGACCCGGATATCCGGGCTGAAGACTTTGGCAGTCATTATAAAAACGAGGAAAGCTTCATAAATGAGATACTCAGCGAGGCGCCGGGTTTTTACAATATAGGCGACCCGCTCCCATATCCTGACCTGCCCGAGGGGTGTCAGATATTGGGAACACCCGATAACCCAATGGCTGTTTGGGGCAGTAAGGTAATAAAGGATGGGGCGCTTCTTACTGTTGAATGGCTCAGGAATAATAACGGGGTTGCGGTATGGCCCTCATCTTATTACAGGTATAAAAGGGCTGACGGCTCTCCTTCAGGGATATATCCGGCAACGCCGTCAAAACGCTTTGAGTTTAAATTTGGGTACACAGAAAATATCAACAGGCGTTTTGGAACCGATCTGCCGACAACCTTTTATTGGTCAGAGCCTCAATGGAATCCGAAGAGTTTGTCATGCAAAGAGATAAGCAAAGAATATCCATTCCAGTTGATTAGCGGCAGGGTGCATCATGCAATGACCATGACAGCTATCTGCCCATATCTTGCAGAGACAGAGACAGAGTGCATGCAGCCTCTGAATGATAAACTGCAATATCATATGCCTGATATCGGCAGCTCTTCAGTTCTTTATGGTTTACCCAATGATAAAGATCTATCTTTTAAGAAAGGCACAGTATCAATTCCTGTTCTTGCTATTAACACATCTGACGGGAAAGGCCTGAATTTAAGGGCCGGGGATATTGTGAGCCTTGAAAACCCTCTCGGCAAAAGGGTTAAAGGCAAGGTCTTTTTAACCGATGAGATCATGCCGGGTGTCATCAAGACCGCCTTTGGCCCGGGAGGGCAGAAGGCCTCCGGCATAGGCTTTTTCACCAATGTTTCTGATTACACGCCTAATATAAATGATCTTACAGACCCGAACAATATAAGCCCTTACACCGGGATGCCTGGGTTTGGCGATATTATGGTAAAGGTGATAAAAGAACAACTTTAATATTTTAGTTAAGTGTCTTGCAATGTCTTATGATTATGCGCTTCTCCTTGACAAAACAGCTTTTTCTTTGAAATACTTAATACTTGCTACCCCTCGCAAATTATTTATTATTAATAATCCGGAGGCCTGAGGATTGATCAAATTCATTAATGTAAACAAGTGGTTCAAAGACCACCATGTTATAAAGAATGTCAATCTTGAGATATCAAGAGGCGAGGTTGTTGTTATATGCGGGCCCAGCGGTGCCGGAAAGAGCACCCTTCTCAGAACCATTAATAAGCTTGAGCCTATAAGTAAGGGCGATATAGTTGTTGATGGTTTTCATATGTCTGACCCTGCCACAAATATTACTGCCTTAAGGGCTGAGGTTGGCATGGTATTTCAGAGCTTCAATCTTTATCCTCACATGACCGTAATAAAAAATATTATGCTGGCGCCTACAAAGGTCAGGAAGATCAGTAATAAAGAAGCTGAGGAGAGGGGCATGCAGCTCCTTGAAAAGGTGGGACTGGCCCATAAACGCGACAGTTATCCGGTGCAGCTTTCAGGCGGGGAGCAGCAGAGAGTTGCCATTGCAAGGAGCCTGGCGATGGAACCCAAGATAATGCTCTTTGATGAACCGACTTCCGCGCTTGACCCGGAGCTGATAAACGAGGTTCTGGACGTCATGGTCTCGCTTGCTGAAGAGGGCATGACCATGGTTGTTGTAAGCCATGAGATGGCATTTGCGCAGCAGGTTGCCAACAGGGTTGTCTTCATGGACAATGGCGAGATAGTAGAGATAGGCGTACCGCCTAATATCTTTGTTGATCCGCAGCATGAAAGGACAAAGACCTTTATGAGCAATGTCCTGCACATGCCGGTCTTTTGTTACAATGAGGAAAAAGAATAGCCTGCCTTTATCATAGTTCAAGTATTTCACATCATTCTGCTGCGATTTTCATATGCAAAACCAGGTAAGTTCGTATGTTGTGTTTAACAGTATATTTGACTTTTCAGAGGCATTAACGTAATTTAAGTATGTCGCGGGGTGGAGCAGTCTGGTAGCTCGTCGGGCTCATAACCCGAAGGCCGTCGGTTCAAATCCGGCCCCCGCTACCAAACAAATTCAAGGACTTACGGTTTTCCGTGAGTCCTTTTTTTGTTGAAAAAGCGGGTTTTTCTAACGGATTTCTAACGGGATCACAAGATTTCTCTAATAACTCAGCCTGTTGCCTGTTGAAATTTTCGTCATGGAACAGGTGTCCGTAGGTATCCATTGTTATCTGGATCCCGGCATGGCCCATCTGTGACTGAATGTATTTGATGTTCTGGCCTGAGCGTATTCTAATGCTTGCGTTGCTGTGTCTGAGACTGTGGAATGATACTTGTCTTAAGCCCGCCTTCCTTAAAGCCTGATTGAAATGTCTGCTGACAACATTGTCGTGTTGAGTGAGACCGCCTGCTGCACTTGGGAAGACTACATCATGCTCAGAGACAGGACTGGCCAGTTTCCATTTTTTTAATTCACGGATAAGCCCGTCTGTCATGTCTATCTTGCGCGTAGATGTTTTTGTCTTGGTGGTTTGGAACTGTTTATTCCATAATGATCGCCGCACATAAATCTGTTTTGAGTTCCAGTCGATATCGTCCCATTTAAGGCCCCAAAGTTCTCCAGCCCTCATTCCGGTAAGGAAACCTGTCAGAAACGCTATCCTGTAGTGATTAGTAGCGTGTGAGAGCAGTATATTGACCTCGTCAGGACTCAAGATATCAATCTCCTTTTTTACAACTCTCGGCCTTTCTACATATTCGGCTGGATTATGCCTTAGGTATCCCCAACGGTAGGCATGTTTAAACATCAGCTTGAGGACGACAATCTCATTACATACGGTTTTAGCCTTTACTGATTTGAGTCTGTTTGCAACGAAGGACTGTAGGCTCACTGTCGTAATCTCTGTTAGACAAACAGGTCCGTAAAGTGGTTTCAGGAGCCGGGTGATGATGTCCCTGTAGCCCCTCTGTGTTGATGGCTTTGCTTTGGGCTCAACATAGTTTTTCAGCCACAGATCGGCGAACTCGCTGAATGTTGTCTTTGGGATCTCTTTGTAGGTGCCAGCGTCAACTTCTCGCAGCCTGTCATTCAGCTCTCGCTGGGCGTCCTTCTTTGTGTCGCCACCTCTGAACCATTTACGCTTGCCGCGGATGGGGATTACGGCATAAAAAATCTTACCTTTCTTGTGAATGCTTCCTCTCAATTTTCACACCTCCTTTTTCATTCTCTTTAGCTGCTTACTTCTCTTAGGTTCACCTCCCTTACGTAAATCCTTTTCTACATAGTCCAGTAGAAGTTGCAGGGTTTTGCTTGGTATTCGCTCCCCCCTTTCCAAATAATATATGTGATTTCTGGATACCCCCAAGAGGGCTCCAAGTGTTGCTTGAGATAGATGATAATCCTCTCTTATTAGCTTAATTTCTTTTGGTTTCCAATCTTTCATAGCCATATTATATGTTAACACAGTTAGCAATATAATGCTATTTATTATTATTTAAAGATTGACAAGATTGAGGTAACATTGTAAATTACCTCAATAAATCATTATTGGGGTTATTGCAACTATGGTAAAAAAAGCTAAGCCACCTAAGCAGAAGAACAATAATATTTTAATTCCAAGGAGAGTCAAATCATTATTGGATGCAATGAATGACGGTAATGAATATGAAAGCATAATATCTTTAGTGCCAGAAAATAACAACCTTGTTCCAGAAATACAACGAGCGATTAAAGATATTGAAGATATAAGAGGGAAGCCTCTTCTTTGTTATGTTGCTAATGTTGTTCGTCCTGTGCCTGATACTTCTATTCTTAGTAGCGATGATCTACCATTCAATGAGATGGTAAACAAAGTTGCCCCAGGCATATCTGATATTGATATTATGGTCGTAACGGCAGGCGGTTCGGGACAACAGGTTTCTCAATTTGTAAATACGTTAAGGCCAAGATTTGATAATGTTGAATTTATATTGCCATATATGTCTATGAGCGCGGGAACGTTGTGGGTTTTATCTGGGGATAAGATTTGGATGGATGAAAGGGCATATATTGGTCCTATTGATCCACAAGTAAGAATTCCAGATGGAAGATTTATCCCTGCACAATCATTATTGATACTTCTGAACTTTATAAGAGAAGAAGGTGAAAAACACTTAAAAGAAGGGGTTTCTCCTCCTTGGGATTTGATTCGCTTAGTTGATAATATTGATGCAAGACAATTAGGTGATGCAATAACTCAATCTGAATACTCTACAAAACTTGCTACGGAATATTTAGAGAAATATAAATTTAAGACATGGGCTACCCATTCTTCAACCGGTGCAGAGGTTACCCCAGAAGACAAACATAATAGAGCCAAAGAAGTAGCCGAATTATTTTGTTCAAATGCTTATTGGAAATCTCATGCACATGGAATAACAAGAGATATTGCACAGAACACATTACGTTTACGCATTGATGAGATTGAATCAGTTCCAGGTTTGGAAAGAGCTGTTAGAAGATTATGGGCTTTGCTTTACTGGACTTTTGATCGGGGCGCAGCTTGCAAACTCATAGTATCTCAGGACTATGTCCTTGTAAGACATGCTACAAATGTGTAAGATAAAAATAGGAGATGTTCATGAATAATGACTCAATGAAAAAGTTAGGATGGTCTCAAGAGTTAATTGATTCTGTTAACAAGATTAAGACTATCGTAGATAAGGGTGCTGTGAATGATAAAATTATTACTGAAAGTGATTTTTTTAAAATTATTAGCACAGTAAGCACCTCTATCAATACAAGTTTATCTTTCCCAGCTGGCAATTCTCAGGTCGGACTTAAATCATAGAGGCGAAACTCTTCCCACCTCAAAAACACAGTTATCAAAGAACAGTAAAACTTACCTAATGACCTTCGGGTATTAAACCTTAAGGTCGCTAAAATAACACAAGTAAATCAATATGTTACACAGGTCTTCTAACCGATTTCTAACGGTTTTCCATTGTTTTTCATCCACTGCATGACAGCATTCTTAGAAAACCGCAAGGATCGGCCGGCCTTCATATAGGGGAATACTCCCAGGCCATGCTTGGAATTATTTACCCACTGATAGATTTGATCTTTCTTTTTGCCGATGAGTTTGGAGACTTCTTCAACAGACAATATTTCATCTTCCTGTTGTTGCGGTGTATGCAAAAATGGTTTTAACATCTCAAACAGTGCCGATGCTATTGCCGCTAAGTCCTCTTGTTCAAGTTCAGTCTTCATATGTTATCTCAACCTTGCCCCTGACCCCACCGGGGTACGCCACCGTATCATGCCGCCGTCTGTATGATGTGGATGGGGGATGTAATCAACCCGCCCGCGCCCGCGAACCTTAAAACTTAGGAAACCGAAGTTTAAATTTTTTTTGGATATTTTCCGCCATTAAGCCAATCATATTGATATCACCTGTTTTGTTGCTGGAACCCCTTCTCTCGCCACGATTTCAGGCAATAAAGCACATTTTTTTTGCCGTCTACCTAACCGTAGTTCCCATAAAGGACAACTGACGGCTGAACACATCTTTACTTCATGCTTTTGGCCGAGACAACATACGAGGCAGAAAGTCCGAATCTTCTTGAGTGTTGATCGGCTGCCTCTACCGAAGCGCAGATTATGCAGAGGACATGCCGCATCGTCACATTCTTTGACCTGTCCCGGCTCAAATCCTTGACAGTCCAAGCAGCGAAGTCTTATTTGCTTTAAAGGTGTGCGCGGTTTCATGAGCGGATACCTTCGTGTGCTTTAAAAAGACTTGTTACAAAATCATACAGGGGGTGGCGATATATAGAATACTCTTCAAAAAGTGAAATGGTTTTCATCGTGAAACACTCTCTACAGCTTCAATTTGTGAAATAACTTTACTATCAGAGGCCTTATTATTTCCTTTTTTGAAGCTATGCGTTTCATTTTTTGAAGTAGCTTTTACCTTCTGTCTTGGGTTAAAGCACCTCCATTCTGTTTGTTCAAAATCTTTATTGCCGTATTTCTCCCATCGCCGTGAAAGCTTAAAAAGGTTATAGCTTTTTCCATCAGAGCGAAGGCCTCCCTTATCTACGGGATCAATAAAGCCTTTTCTGACAAGCTCCTGGATAACTTTGCTGAAGGTTGAAGCAGAAAAGCCGTATCTCTCGCCTTCGGAATACGAAAAGGTAAATTCTAAAAGGTATCGTTGAGGGTCATGATAAATTCCCTTGTACTTTCCAATGAAGTAAGGCAAAGCTTTAGATGCCGCATAGGCTACGTCTCTATATGCTTTGCTGTTCAGCATATCCCAGGCCAAAGGAACAAAAGGTGGTAATTTATTACTCGATTTTGTCCAACCCACTGAAATTCTCCTTTGTTCCGTCTCGTTGAAAATATCTGACCTTTCAAGGTGTTTATTGAAAATGCAAATCTTGATGTATCGACTATTACACCGGCGTTATATTTAGCAAGTTTTATAGCATTTCATCCGATTTGTAATGAGTCACAATAACTCTAAATTGTTACTTATGTGAGCAAAATTATTTTGCTATCGCCTCATATAAATATCTTATTGCCAGTTTTTTATCTTCATCAGTTAGTGTTTGCTTTTGAAGAAGTTCTATTGCAAGGGATATAAAATTATCATTTAATCTTTTTCGCATATTCCATTCTCTTGAAAATAATACATCCATATTATTTTCTATATCCCTTCTTATTTTCAGTATAGATGGGTGCCTACTCTGCCTCTGCTTCCAGAGAACGTAGTATCTATTGAACTCATTGAAATGTTCAATCAATAACTTCTTAAAATCTTCCTCCGTGTTCCACTTTCTTAATAGTCCATAAGAAATACCAATTTCTTCAGATATCTTTTTCTGAGAAATGCCTCTCAACATATGTAAAGATGCCTTGTATTTATTAAGAGAAAATCCTATTGGATCTCCTTTGGGCGTATTTTTCCTTTGAGGCTCTTTATAGATACTTACCTTATCATCAATAAAATATTTTAAAGCTTTTTTGTAATCGGCTGCCATGATAGTAACAATATCATGATTATGTTACTTTTGTCAAATCATAAATTTTCCTATTAATAGATACAGGCAGGCGAAAAACTTCGTAAAATTTATATTGCACCATTATCAATTAACGAAGTGAAAGAAAAACAACAAATCTTAGATACACTGATATGTTCAAGCAAATTATCACATACAGAGTATTTGTAATCCATAAATCAGTAGATATGTTAGAGACTATATTTTGACTGCCTGTAACGAACATGCTTCTGTAATATTTTCCTTGCTGTTTATCAGCTATTAGATTAAAATTATGCGTTGGATTTTAAGGAGAAATCCAAGAATTAATTTTGAAGCTTGCCCCTGATCCTGGTTATTTCAATATTTATACGGAAAAACCGTAATCTATGCATATGAATAATAAATTTTTCGAGAAACCAATCCTAAACTCTCCGTATGAATATCCCAAGCGTCACTGGGAACTTGATGTAGACGGCCAACCAACGCAAGAAATCATCGAGACTCGTCGCCGGGCAGAGTTCATTACACCGATACCAAAACCCAGAAAGCGCAAAGACAAAGCAAAACAAGAACAGATGGTTTTTGACGAGGGTAAAGGGCTTTCAACAAAAGACCAGCAATATGACCCCACGTCGATCATTAATCAGCTGCGCCAACACATAGATCAATGGCGTGCATTGCCCAATCCTAACCACTGGCAGGTGACACCCGAAACAGCACGTCTATTGCAGCACTGGCGTCATCACTTGTTCAGCGGAATCCGGCCATTCTTTTGTCAGATTGAAGCTGTTGAAACTGCTATCTGGTTGACCGAGGTGGCTCCAAATGATAAGGCGGGAAAAGGTATCCTGGACCATCTTGCCAACGCCAACAACGATGCCAATCCTGACCTTATGAGACTGGCTCTGAAATTGGCAACCGGCGCAGGAAAAACCACCGTAATGGCCATGCTGATTGCCTGGCAGACTATTAATGCTGTCCGCCGTCCCAATAGCAAGAAGTTCACGAGGGGATTTCTGGTTGTCACTCCCGGATTGACCATTCGCGACCGGCTGCGTGTGCTCCAGCCGAATGATCCGGACAGCTATTATCAGAGCCGCGAACTTGTGCCCGGCGATATGCTTGCCGACCTTGATCGCTCAAAGATCGTTATCACTAACTACCATGCTTTCAAACTGCGTGAACGTTTGGAGTTATCGAAAGGCGGGCGCTCTCTGCTCCAGGGAAGAGGTGAAGACTTGCACACTCTGGAAACTGAAGGGCAGATGCTCCAACGGGTAATGCCGGAACTGATGGGAATGAAGAGCATCATGGCACTTAACGATGAAGCGCATCACTGTTACCGTGAAAAGCCCACCCATGATGACGAGGATGAAGAACTGAAAGGCGACGACAGGAAGGAAGCTGAGAAGAACAATGAGGCTGCACGTCTCTGGATAACCGGCCTTGAAATTGTAAAACGTAAGCTCGGCATCAATCATGTCATAGACCTGTCGGCAACACCTTTCTTCCTTAGTGGCTCAGGTTATGCCGAAGGGACATTATTCCCCTGGACGATGAGCGACTTCTCTCTGATGGATGCCATTGAATGCGGAATCGTTAAGCTGCCTCGCGTGCCGATAGCAGATAATATTCCAGGCAATGAAATGCCGATGTTTCGCAATCTATGGGAACACATCCGCACTAAAATGCCGAAAAAGGGACGGGGCAAGGCCGATACACTGAACCCGCTTGACCTGCCGCCACAATTACAGACTGCACTGGAAGCACTCTATGGGCATTATGAAAAAACCTACAACCTTTGGCAGCAGAGTGGAATTAAGGTGCCGCCATGTTTCATTATTGTCTGCAATAACACCTCTACATCCAAGCTGGTGTACGATTATATATCAGGATTTCAACGGCAGAACAAGGACGGCACAAGCCAGCTCGAATTTGGCCGTCTGCCGTTGTTCCGCAATACTGATGAACACGGTAATCCGCTTGCTCGTCCAAACACACTGCTCATTGACAGCGAGCAACTTGAATCCGGCGAAGCGCTCGACGATAGCTTCCGCAGTATGGCTGCTGATGAGATTGAACGCTTTCGCCGTGAGATCGTAGAACGCGGAGGGAAGCTCGCTGATGAAATGCAACAAGGCAAACAACTCGATGACGTGACTCTTCTCCGCGAGGTTATGAACACAGTAGGCAAACCCGGCCAGTTAGGCGGAGCGATCCGTTGTGTTGTCTCTGTCTCTATGCTCACCGAAGGTTGGGATGCCAACACCGTAACCCATGTTCTCGGCGTGCGTGCCTTTGGCACTCAGCTTCTATGCGAGCAGGTCATTGGGCGTGCTCTGCGCCGCCAGTCCTACGATCTTAATGAGGATGGATTGTTCAATGTCGAATATGCTGATGTGCTCGGTATTCCTTTCGACTTCACAGCAAAGCCGGTGATAGGGCCGCCACAGCCTCCTCGGGAAACTATACAGGTCAAAGCTGTTCGCCCTGATCGTGATTCGCTGGAAATCCGCTTCCCCCGTGTTGCCGGATATCGTGTTGAGCTTCCTGAGGAACGGCTGAGCGCAAAGTTCAATGATGACTCTGTGATGGAGTTGACCCCTGAGCTGGTTGGTGCAACGGAAACCAGAAACTCCGGGATCATTGGCGCATCAATTGATCTTAACCTCATTCATACCGGAGATATAAGGCCTTCACAAGTTGTTTATGAATTAACTTCACACCTTGTTTTGACAAGATGGCGCGATGCTAACGGAGAACCGCAGCTTCATTTATTCGGACAGTTAAAGCGCATTGCCCGGCAATGGCTTGATAACTACCTTATTTGCACGGGGAAAACATATCCGGCTCAGCTTAAATACAAGATGCTTGCTGACATGGCGTGCGAGCGTATCATGGCGGGGATTAACCGTGAGCATATTGGCAGTAACCCCATTAAGGCCGTTCTCGATCCATACAACCCCGTTGGTTCCACCCGCCATGTAAATTTTAATACATCAAAAATAGATCGCTGGGAGACTGACTCCCGTCGCTGTCACATCAACTGGATTATTCTTGACAGTGATTGGGAGGCCGAGTTCTGCCGCGTGGCGGAGGCACATCCGAAGGTAAAGTGTTACGTCAAGAACCACAACCTCGGGCTGGAAGTGCCATACCGCTATGGCTCCGAGACGCGCAGATATATCCCTGACTTCATCGTGCAGGTGAATGACGGTCACGGTGAAGACGACCTGCTGCATCTTATCGTCGAGATCAAGGGTTATCGGCGTGAGGATGCCAAAGAGAAGAAGGCTACCATGGAAGTTTATTGGGTACCGGGAGTAAACAACCTCGGCAGTTATGGCCGCTGGGCCTTTGCCGAGTTTACCGAGGTCTATCAGATAGAGGCTGATTTCAAGGCAAAGGTTGAAAGCGAGTTTGACCGAATGATCTCTGGGGTCGCCAACACGCCAGCCGGGGCAGATGTATGAACAGTCCTTCGCACTCTTTCAGCAGACAGATAGACGAGGAACTGTCTAAGATGTTGCAGATTTCCATACATATTATAGATGACATGTATAGAGAACACGCCTTTTCTATACATGTGGAGCGTATTCTGACCGGAGAATCCATGCGAGGAGATACTCAATAATTATGGCTAAGAAACCAACTACCCGTAAAACCGTTGAAACCCTCAAGCACGAAGAGGCGACTCGCAAAAATATTCCTACTGCCGAGCACCAGTCTGTCATGTACGACAAGGAGAAAAGCGCTGTTCGTGTGGCTTATGAGCGTCGCAACCGCGATCTCGATCCGCAATTAGTCTGGCGCGGCAAGGATGAGAAGGACTGGTCTGACCTGGTGGTCCATGCTCCCCCGCTTTATATTCAGGAGAAGGTGCAGCCGAAGGTGCTGATAGATGATCTGATAAATCGAAGTAAGTCGGACGCAAAGTCTGCAGAGCCTCAGATTGATCTCTTCGCCGACTTCAACGGTCTCCCAAGCGAGAGCGCTAAGACCGAGTTTTATCAGCACGATGCGCACTGGGCCAATCGGATGATCCTTGGTGACAGCCTGCAGGTCATGGCGTCTTTGGCTGAGCGGGAAGGACTGCGCGGCAAGGTGCAGATGATTTATTTTGATCCGCCTTATGGAATTAAGTTCAATTCAAATTTTCAATGGTCAACCACCAGCCGGGATGTGAAGGATGGCAATGTTGACCATATCACCCGTGAACCGGAGCAGGTCAAAGCGTTTCGGGATACATGGCGGGATGGGATTCATTCGTATCTGACTTATCTGCGAGATAGGCTAACAGTAGCGCGCGATTTATTGACCGATTCCGGGTCGATCTTTGTGCAGATCGGCGAGGAAAATGTACATCTCGTTAGGAGTCTCATGGATGAAGTCTTTGGGGGAGATAATTTTCTCGCACAGATACCTTTTATTAAAACAGTTGGTAAAGGGGGGGCTGGGCTGGACTCAGTTAATGACTACATTCTCTGGTATTGCAAGGCTAATGGTAACTCAAAATATCGTCAGCTTTACCGTTTTCGCAGCAAGAAGGCACTTGACCAGGGATATACATGGGTTGAGGAAGAAGACGGCATTCGTCGTCGACTTACTGCTGTTGAAAAGAGAGATGAAACCGACTCAATGGAAGGCCGTCGTTTTATAACTGCACCACTTGTTTCTCAGAGTGGAGGAGAGAATAGCGCTTTTAATGTTCAATTTCAGGGGGCTGATTTTAAACCTTCAAGAGGGACTTTCTGGAAGACAAATCTTAATGGCTTCAGAAACCTAATCAGGGCTTCTCGTATACTTGATGTCAAAACTACTTTGACATATGTGCGCTATGCTGAGGATTTTGCTGTAGTACGATTCACGAACTGGTGGGATGATACTAAAGAAAGCACTTTTGCTACAGATAAGAGTTACGTAGTTCAAACATATGCGAAAGTTATAGAACGCTGCATCCTTATGGCAACAGACCCCGGCGACTTGGTTCTCGACCCAACCTGCGGCTCCGGTACCACCGCCTATGTCGGAGAGCAATGGGGTCGTCGCTGGATAACCATTGACACCTCACGCGTTGCGCTTGCACTCGCCCGTGCACGCATCATGGGTGCACGTTATCCTTATTACCTGCTTGCAGATTCCAAGGATGGTCAGCAGAAGGAATCAGAAGTTACTCGCACCGCGCCATCAAGTAAGCCTTCGCGCGGTGATATTCGTCACGGCTTTGTGTATGAGCGCGTGCCGCACATTATGCTGAAATCCATTGCCAACAATACTGAGATTGACGTGATATGGGAGAAGTATCAGGAAACTTTGGAGCCGCTACGCGATCAACTCAACAAGGCACTGAACAAGAAATGGGAAGAATGGGAAATCCCCCGCGCTGCTGATGAAAAGTGGCCGGACAAGACAAGGAAGATACATACCCAATGGTGGGAGCAGCGTATTGCACGACAGAAGGAGATCGATGCATCTATTGCCTCCAAGGCGGAATTCGAATATCTTTACGATAAACCGTATGACGATAAAAAGAAGGTCCGTGTTGCCGGGCCATTCACAGTTGAAAGTCTTTCACCTCATCGCGTACTGGCCGTAGGAGCTGATGATGAATTGATCGACACCGTTTCGGAAGCAAAAGACGGCTACGGCGGAGAACGTGATTTTGTACAGATGATTCTGGAAAATCTCAAGACCGCCGGGGTACAACAAGCACACAAGGAAGACAAGATCACCTTCACATCTTTAACCCCATGGCCGGGCTATCTAGTCTGTGCCGAAGGACGGTATGAAGAATCAGGCAGCGAAAAACGCGCTGCTATTTTCATCGGCCCCGAGTTCGGCACGGTCTCTCGCCCTGATCTCGTCGCTGCAGCGCGCGAGGCTGGTGATGCAGGTTTTGATGTGCTGATCACCTGCGCCTTCAACTACGACGCTCACTCTTCTGAATTCAACAAGCTCGGTCGCATCCCGGTACTCAAGGCGCGCATGAACGCTGATCTCCACATGGCAGATGATCTAAAGAACACTGGTAAGGGCAACCTGTTTGTCATCTTCGGTGAACCCGACATAGATATTCTCGATGCCGAAGACGGACAGATTAAGGTCAAGGTAAACGGCGTTGATGTCTTTCATCCAAATACAGGCGAAGTCCGCAGCGACGGCGCTGAGGGCATAGCCTGCTGGTTCATCGACACCGATTACAACGAAGAGAGCTTCTTCGTCCGTCACGCTTATTTCTTAGGTGCAAACGATCCCTATAAAGCTCTCAAGACAACTCTCAAAGCCGAGATCAACGAAGACGCCTGGGCGACTTTGAATAGTGATACCTCCCGCCCATTTGATAAACCTAAAACCGGACGGATTGCGGTGAAGGTGATTAACCATCTGGGGGATGAGGTTATGAAGGTGTTTAAGGTGGATTGATTGCATACATATATGAATATTGAGAGTAAACATATTACTGCAGCCTACTTGAAGCTTAAGCGTTTTGTCTACTATGACAAAACCAATTTAAATCTTAGGCATCGCCTTGCAGAATTTGAATGTGACACTTCATTTCAAAATAACCTTCGTAACGTCTTAAAAGTAATAAATAGCGACAACCCACTGCAAACGAGAGCATTTAAGAGCTGGCTGAATGAAATTAGTTTTCGAGTTGTTCCCAAAAGTTTTCAAGATAGTAAAGTCAACGTAGATGATGATGGTAGGTTTATAAGTAACGTAACCTCAGAAAAGGAATTTTGTGTTGAAAAAGTAAACTATTTCTTTGACGGCCCGATAGAATTACATCTCATCTCCGTATTATGGATTATGTTTGAAGGTCAAATCCTTGATAGACAACTTGGAACGGAGTGTTATGGAGCACGTCTTGAGGAGGGTCTGGATACTTCCCACGACCAATCTGCACGTCTTTTCCGTAGGTATCACGAGCTATATGCCCGCTGGAGGGACTCAGGGATTCGTAAAGCTAAACATCTCCTTACTGAAGAAAAAACGAGCATCTGCATTCTCGGCCTGGATGTCCAAGAATATTATTACCACATACGGCTGGACTTTCAGAAAATAGCCCAATCCATCTATAAAAATGAGCCTGGAGATAATGGAAAATCAAAATCTAAGGTTACCCCAAGCACGTTACTCAAATGCCTTGAAGCAATTTGCGTGGAATATCAAAAACAAATTGCGCCTCTTCACAGAATAACTCATGAACACATTTCGCCTAATACTACAGGACTTCCAATTGGTCTCTGCTCATCGCCATTACTTGCTAACTGGTATCTACGTGACTTTGATAAAGCGGTCAAGAAGTTTATTAGACCTGCCTACTATGGCCGTTACGTAGATGATATTTTATTGGTAATTCCAACAGAAGATGATCTATCAAAAGAGAAGTCGCCTGTTTCGTCATTTATCAATCGCCTTATGGTCAAAACTGGCATATTGTTTGAACCTCACGAGAAACGCTATGAAATAGCCAATCCAGAGGGACTTTTTCTTCAGTTAGATAAATGTATCCTGCAGTATTTTGATTCTAATCACTCTATTGCTGGTCTTGAGAAGTTTCAGAAAAAGCTGGAAGAAAATGGGAGTGACTTCTTGCTTATGCCTGTGGATGAGACAGGTAACTCTCTGGAAGATATTGCCTACGAGCTTTTGTATGATGGGTCAGTCAATAAATTTAGGAGTGTGCAAGGATTAACAGAAAACCGATATGAACTTGCAAAGCACCTAGCCAAACAAACCATACTGCTTTTGCTCACAGATGATCCTCCTGACCCTAAGATTAAATTTGAGCTACAGAAATTTTTCAAAGGTAAGAATGCAATTAAGTTTCATGATCTATGGGAGCGAGTTTTAACATTTCATCTTATTGCTAATGACTCAAAAGCAGTAAGAGCTTTCACGAAACATTTACAATCACAGATAAAGCATGTGTGCTACAAAGATCAGTCGTCCATTACGGAACATTTGGTAAGCAATCTCAAAGAGCACCTGGCTCTTGCACTTGATATGGCAAAAGCACTTGGTGAATTAGACTTACTATTTCCCGAGAATGATCAATCGACGGTGAAAAATATATTCCGACATGCAAACTTAATAAGACATCACTTTGTAAGAATTCCCCTTCTCAACTACACGACTTATTCTGGTTCACTAACTTCACGTTCTTTTAAAAAAATGGTGAAAGTTGATTCACACAAGCTGGAGTTGTCTCCTCGATACGTTAACTTTGATGAATGCCTGTTGCTAGCAGACAGTAGAGATGTTGCACTAAATAAGAATCAGCCATTTCAATGGGCGCAAAATATTTACAAGATGATTAATGGACATGAAGTAGATCAGGGTATAGAGTGGATTTCGATTGAAGTGAATGAAAAGGACGTTTATGACTAAATTTAATAAAATCTCAGTAGGTCTGGATACCCCAGATCTTCATGAGAGCATCCAGATTGCGATTGCGAATGTTCGTGTGTTAGAAGATCAGATTGAGGCAAGCTATCTGGGACGTCCAACTCTGACTCGGCAGCGTTTGAAGCTAGTGAACAATCTTCTCAATGATATATCAAGCTATGGCAAGGGTAGTGGAAGAAAAATAGACCTTCTCATTTTTCCAGAGGTAAGTATTCCATATGCATGGGCACCAATGATTGTTGCATGGGCGAGGAAGCACAACATTGGAGTTATTTGTGGCCTCGAACATCGTGTAGACCGACTAAACAGAGCACTGAATGAAGTTCTGGCAGCTCTACCTTACAAAGCAAGGAATAATCACATGGCATGTGCACCTATCCGGCGATTAAAGCGTATATACTCTCCCGAAGAGGAATTTGTATTAGAGGGTGAAAATCTGGAAGTGCCAACAAGGAAAGATCCATACCAGCTATTTCAATGGCGAGGAGCAAGCTTTGCTATCTATAATTGCTATGAACTAGCAAGTATCGAAGATCGAGCTCTTTTTAAAGGAAAAGTAGATTTCATGGTTTGCACGGAATTTAATAAGGATGTTAATTACTTTTCTAATATCGTAGAGTCTGCAGCAAGAGACCTGCACTGCTACATTATACAAGTCAATGATTCACAATTCGGAGACTCTCGAATCGTAAGCCCTTCAAAAACAGAGAAAATGAACCCGCTTCGCATAAAGGGTGGTGAAAACCTTACTTTTCTTACAATGAGACTGAATTTAAAGGCACTTCGTGATCACCAGAGAAAGCGCTATAATCTCCAGAAAGATTCAAAGGTTTTCAAGCCAACTCCTCCAGGGCTCAAGAAAGCAGACGTGATGGTTAGGATTAGACTTGGAAACTGATATAGATGAATTTTTAATATAAATGAAAATGCAATTTCGTATATCAGACACCTTTACCGACAGCCTCGCCAAACTTACCGGCGAAGAGCAGAAGGCAGTTAAAACCACTGCCTTTGACCTGCAACTGAACCCTGCCAACCCTGGCATGCAGTTCCACAAGCTCGACAAGGCGAAGGACAAAAACTTCTGGTCGGTGCGGGTCAGCAGCGATCTCAGGATCATTGTCCATAAGACCAGCGAAAGTCTCCTCCTTTGCTATGTGAACCACCATGACCCTGCTTACCGTTGGGCAGAAAAGCGCAAACTCGAAATACACCCCAAGACCGGAGCGGCACAATTAGTGGAGATTCGGGAGACTGTGCAGGAGATCATTATTCCCAAATACGTGGAGGCGGTACAACCGGCCCATCCCAGTCTGCCTTTGTTTGCTCATCTCTCTGAAGATGTGTTGCTCGGTTATGGCGTGCCTGAAGAATGGATTGATGATGTGCAAAAGGCTGATGAAGATTCTCTGTTAGCTTTGGCTGAACATCTGCCCGGCGAGGCTGCCGAAGCGCTGCTCGATCTGGCCACTGGTGTAACACCGCAAATTCAGCAACCTGTAACAGCGGGGGTCAGCCCCTTCGATCACCCTGACGCTCAGCGCAGGTTCCGGGTGATGAATAACATTGAAGAACTGGAACGCGCCCTCGACTATCCCTGGGAGAAGTGGACAATATTTCTCCATCCGGCACAACAGCAGCTTGTTGAACGTGATTACAGTGGCCCCTGTCGGGTCTCGGGATCGGCAGGCACCGGCAAAACAATTGTCGCTTTGCACCGGGCAGTCTTTCTTACACGATCCAACCCTGATGCACGGGTACTGCTTACCACATTTTCAGATACGTTGGCGAGCGCCTTGAGAACAAAACTGAAACGATTGATCGGCAATGAACCGCGTCTTGGCGACAGGCTGGAAGTGCATGCCATGAATGCAATCGGCCGTCGGCTCTATGAATTAAATTTTGGCCGGCCACAGCTCGTATCACGTGATGTTATGGATAAGCTGCTTACGGAGTCCGCAGCCGCTGTAGACGGGCACAAGTTCAGCCTTCATTTTTTGCGGACTGAGTGGGAGCAGGTGGTTGATGCGTGGCAGTTGGATACATGGGAAGCGTATCGTGACGTCACGCGTCTGGGACGAAAAACCAGATTGCCTGAACAGAAGCGGGAACAGCTTTGGTCAATCTTCGATCAGGTAAGATCTCAACTGACGAGTCGCAATCTTGTTACGTATGCCGATATGTTCAACAGACTGGCGACCCGTCTTGCCGACAGCAAACATCCGCCATTCGACTTTACCGTTGTGGACGAGGCCCAGGATATAAATGTGTCCCAATTGCGGTTTCTTGCTGCGCTGGGTGCCGGACGACCAAACAGCCTCTTCTTTGCCGGTGACCTTGGACAACGGATATTCCAGCAGCCTTTCTCATGGAAAACGCTCGGCGTCGATATTCGCGGACGCTCTAGGGGCCTGCGTATCAATTACCGGACTTCTCATCAGATCAGAATGCAGGCTGATAAATTATTGGGGCCGGAATTGTCTGATGTTGACGGCAATACCGAAGAGCGGCGCGGCACTGTATCAGTATTTAACGGCCCTGAGCCGGTCATCACGGTATCGGACACCCCTGAGAAGGAAATCGAAACAGTCGGGCAATGGCTTACAAACCGAATCGACGAGGGACTTAAGCCTCATGAAATCGGTGTATTTGTACGATCAGAGGCAGAACTTGACCGCGCCCGTGCTGCAGTTAAGCAGGCGGGGCTTTCGTTTAAAGTGCTTGATGAGAACGTTGAAACGGCAATTGGTTGCGTGTCTATCAGCACCATGCACCTCGCAAAAGGATTGGAGTTTCGTGCAGTTGTTGTTATGGCATGTGACGACGAGATTATCCCACTTCAGGAACGGATCGAAACTGTTGTGGACGACGCTGATCTTCAGGAAGTCTACGACACCGAAAGGCACCTTTTGTACGTAGCCTGTACCCGCGCCCGGGACCATCTCCTGATTACGAGCAGCGGCGAACCGTCAGAGTTTCTGGATGATCTGCGGATGTGAGTTAGGCGATGCCTCAAAATATAACAATAAAAGTAGTTAAAGGTTTATTTGTTATTAGAGCATCCAAACAACATGGGATATGAAGAGAAAGGACTAAGAAATGGTTAATGGAGCAATGTAGCGCAGCGGAATTGCCAACCCGAGTTGATGCGGTTGTTATGCGCTTTATTCATACTCGATTTCTGATTCATCACTTGCTGATATTATCCCCCCCTGATTAATGTATACATCAATAAACACTTGAAGGTCATCCAACTCACATTCTGCATTTCTGTAGCCACCGGCTTCGACTACCCACCCCGGCTCAGAAAAGCTATCACTACCAACTGCCTTCTCGTAAACACTCCCGCCTTTGGAAATCTCAAATACAGACTCTGATATTCTAAAGTCAATGTAACGCATTTCGCTAAATTCTTCAGTTCCTGCGCGATAAACGATACCAAACTCAGAGGAAGACCCACGAGTAACAAGCGGTAATCGTTCAAGAGCGTACAGAGCGTTTCCTATGGCAATGACCTGTTGAGGCGTAATCTGTGGATGCTTGAGAAAACGGCGAGCTGTATCCTTCGCAATCTCAATCGCCTGCACATCAGCATCTGTCAGTTCAAATTCTTCCATTGCATTCATTATCTCATTAAGTTCTTCATCTTCAAATAGTCCTGAATGTCCGGTTAGCAGCCAGCCGGGATTACACATGGTAACCATAGCAATATTTGCTAATAACTCAGCATAAGGGGGTCTGTTGCCGTTCTCATACTGGTTTAGGGTGCGATCGGTAATACCAACCATTTCAGCCAGTTTCGCTTGAGTGAGTCCTGCTTTCTTGCGGACTTGTTTGATTCTTTGACCTAATGGCTTAGACATGACTCATTTCGATGACATTATCTTTGTTCCTCAAATTATTACCTAACGATAAACCTAATTTTATACTAAACCACTTAGTTTTTCAGAAAAACATAGCAACAAAGGGGTATAGTTGTTATTAGAGATTCAAAGCAACAACGATAGTTGTCGGAAAGAAGACTTCACAACATATAAAACTTACATAAATACCAGTTATTGATATTGAGTTGAAAAAACAATAATGGCATTTTTTTCTGAAAGATTATATCTCGAATATTACCCTGCGATTTCCCGTGAAGAAGCTCTTCGTATTGCAATAGAGAAGTGTGGAACAACAGAAGGAAATTTTGAAGTAATGGGAAGTCGCCCGGAGGTATGCAGTATCTATGGTCTTCCTAATGAACCTTGTTGGTTTGTTAGGGCGCCATGGAATGATGGAGAGGGTTGGCTTCGGAGTAGCAGGATTATTGTCATATCAAAAGCAACAGGCAAAGTGTTCTATGATGGTGATGTCGGGGATGAAGGGTGAGAAGCAGCAAACTGTAAACTCATAAGGTTGTCGGTTGTCATGTATGGAAAGTGTCAACAAACTAAGTTGTCATAGCGATGTCTCGAACTATGCAACATAACTAAGGATTTGAGGATTAATAGGTGCTGAATGGGATACATAAGACAATAATTCTCCTACTGTCACGCGCGCGCGTTATATATATACCTACCATATCAAGCATATGTGCTTATATGCTATGACTGTATAGTTTTTGTAATGTGTTTTATGGTGAACTGGTTGAATTATTTGATGGCGGTGGGCAGGGGCTGAAGCAGACTGAGATGATTGCGGAGGATTGGGTGGGGCAGACGGCATAGGGCAGGCCCGGTTTTACATATGGGTTACTGTGCGTATTTATGCAAGTTGTACGCGCGAGAGGATTGTTAGTCGTCACGTTATTAGCATATATACCATGTATTTTGGGTTAATAACGTAATGACTAAAAAAGATGTTGATTTTTTTTAAATCACTAACCTATACTATCTAAAATTATGATGCGTATGGTTATTTAAAGTGAATATATTATGACTGAGCTTATAAATCAAAAACGTTCGATACTTTATTATGACTTGCAGAACACCGGAGAGTGGCGATTACTTAATGCTACAGAAAAGTCTAAGGTTAAAAGACATTGTCATGATATATTTATTGATATTACAACGGAATACAGTTGTGAACCAATAAATAGGGATAGCTTCCGAGGCGATGATGCCTTTGCTTTTTTTTGTAGTGAGATTGATTGTATAAAAGCAGGATTATCTTTTTTACAGCAACTGCCCGATATGGTGCGTAGAGTTCCATACATAGAACATGTTTTATTAAACCCAAGAATTATTGCTTTTAATGATTTCATATCAGGCAAAAGTCAATCAGACTATACCGGTAGACATATGGAAGAAATCCTACCTTATGAAAAAACATTTGGTAAAGCTGGCTCATTTAGAATCGTTGGTGAAGATTTATGGTATACATTGCCTGCTGATTATAAGATTCAATTCGCTGATACTGGAGAAAAAATAGCAGGGAAGAGAGGTGCAACTTATCCGGTTTATGAAGATAAGTTAGGAATGAACCCAATTGCAATAAGCAAAAGGTTTATTACGGCTACATACATACATAAATATGAAGATTCATTGTATAAGTTCTTTTCTACGAACTTAGCTGCTCGTAATGGTATTACGTTGAGTTTAGGAAAACGGCTTCAAGAAACGGGCACCCCTTACACTAAAAAAGAATTCCAGAAAGTGGTATTAGATTGGTGTAGGGCATATCTTGAAATGACCGTTTCTGGGAAAGTGCCAAAGGTAGACGGAACAGATTGGAAATTTAAAGTGTCTTATTGGAGCAATGTAGATGAAGAGCATATGGCAATAGTTAATTTTAGTTATCCACCAAATGTAATTTGCTATTCCTATAGAGATAGTATTAAATTAAAAAAAGGAGAGAATATTGTTGGAGAATGTTGGGCATCAGGAGAGGAAATCATTAGACTTACTGATGCTGGTAATTATGAACCTCTTCATGATAAACGTGATGATAAGATAGTAGCTATTGTCGCTTTGCCGGTATTTAATCCTTCAACAAGAGATGTTATTGGAGTCTTGACTATAGACACAAAAATAGAGCGGTTTTTTGACAAGAAAGAAGAAATAAAATACTTGAAAGAATTATTGTCTTCTTTTACAATGAATATAGGACTTGCACATTTTTTAAAAGAGTAGTATATAATTATTTTGTTCCTACAAACCAAGGAGGGGTGTATGGAGTTCAACCAAATGCTTGAATATATTCAAGTAGAAAGAGAAAAGATTAATGAAGCTGTTGCTGAGATAGTCTATCTGAATGGTCACGGGAAGTTTCTGCGTGAAGGGCCTGCTGTATCAGTTGAGGAGATTGGAGAAAAAATATATAAGGTTGATTCTGGAAGTATTTTCAAGCCTAAGTTTTAAGTAATCATTTGTGAAACAGTACTTGTTGTCTCTGTTCTATATGGGATCCTTCGGCTATTGATGAGTCACGCCTGAATACAGTACATCCCCTTT
This sequence comes from Thermodesulfovibrionia bacterium, assembly GCA_030646035.1. Lineage (NCBI taxonomy): Bacteria > Pseudomonadati > Nitrospirota > Thermodesulfovibrionia > Thermodesulfovibrionia bacterium. The sequence goes on from JAUSMY010000051.1 coordinate 49,155, forward strand.
CTAACCGATTTCTAACGGAATACTGTCACACAACATAAAATAACATCAAATTAGATTCGGGTAAGAAGCACATAAGGCATTGATAGCCTTGATGTTATCTACCAATGCCCCATATTGCTTTATCCTTTTAATTCATCTCATAACCCGAAGGCCGTCGGTTCAAATCCGGCCCCCGCTACCAATAACAATGCCGCTCGCTCCGATTCGTCGGGGCGAGTTTTTTATTTATACTCATCATTACATTGCAAATATCTTTATGATATTTTAATTCAAGGACTTACGGTTTTCCGTGAGTCCTTTTTTTATTGCTATGTTCTTGCATCATAAAATGTTAAAATTGCTCTTATGAAACAGGAGCATTTAGATGTTGTGCAGAGAGTTCACAAGCTTTTTAAGGATAAAGGATTGAGCCTTGCAGTAGCTGAATCCTGTACAGGCGGGCTTATCAGTCACCTTATCACCGCACTTCCCGGCGCAAGCCGCTTTTTTCAGGCAGGGGTTGTTTCATATTCTGAAGAGGCAAAGAAGGAGATACTGCATGTATCTTCTAAAACGATCAGTCAATTCGGAATGGTTAGTGAGGAGACAGCAGTTGTAATGGCTGACGGTGTCCGTTCCATATTAAACTCAGACTATGCTCTCTCCACAACCGGTAACCTCGGCCCTGACGTGCTTGATGGCAAAGCTAAGGGCCTTGTTTTTATAGCTGTATGCCGAAAAGATAAGGCTGTCACGCAGGAACTGCATCTTGAGGGTGACAGGGAGGAGAACAAAGAGGAAGCCGCGCTTTCAGCACTAAGGTTTCTTGCGGAGATAGTGGAGAACGATGGCTGATATTTCTGAAAAAAACAAAACGCTTATGAAACATAAAAGTATATTTAATCAGGAACAAAAATCTATTTTAGAGCAATCAGGAATCAATCTCCAAGAACTTACTGAACATAAAATCAAGGAGATAATTGATTTTCATATGTTAGTTCCCGCACTTAGTACTAATGAACTTTTGGAATTTCTTAAGATAGCTAATGCACTTTATAGAGGCGGCAGCCCAATTATTGGGGATGCAGATTATGATGCTGTATATTTAGCCGAATTACGTAAAAGAGAACCCAATCATCAATATCTTAGCTCTGTTGAACCAGAAGCAACTTTTGAAGGGATAAAAAGAGATTTGCCAGAGCCAATGCTTTCAACCGAGAAGAGGACTTCAAAAAAAAGTATTGAAGATTGGATAGAACGGAAACAAGAAGAAGCTAAAGGAATTGGATTAGATATTAATAAACTGATAATACGTGTTACCCCAAAACTTGATGGATACGCAGCGTATGATGATGGGAAATATTTGTATACTCGCGGTGATGGTATGCGTGGAACAGACATTACTCGAGTTTTTGAACGTGGTCTAAATGTTGCTGGGGATGAACGAGGAAGAGGACCTGGAGAAATAGTTGTCGACAAAGAATATTTTGAAAAGTATTTATCAAATCATTTTGAAAATGCTAGAAATTTTCAAGCAGCAATAATAAAAGAAAAAACTCTAGACCCTTTTGTGGAAGAGGCGATAAAAGAAAAGGTCGCTATATTTTATCCATTTTCAGAATTGCCAGCAAAGGAAGTTTCGATAAGTGAATTATTGCAGCAATTCGATCAGATAATGACTGAAGTTTGGAATTCTGTTCCCTTTGATGTAGACGGTGTGATATTAGAAGTAACAGATGAACATTTTAAGAAATATGTTGGTTCTACAAGTCAATTTCATAAATGGCAAGTTGCTTATAAAATAAATGTAGAAAAGGCACAAGTCAAGGTTATTTCTGTAATTCCTCAAACTTCCAGATCAGGCCGTGTTACACCTGTTGCAAAATTAGAGCCTACAAAATTAGGAGGGGTCACTATTAGTCGTGCCACAGCACATAATTATGGAATGGTTAAGAAGAAGGGGATTGGTTCAAATGCTATCATTGAACTTATTAGAAGTGGAATGGTGATACCTAAAATTGAAAAGGTGATAATAAAATCAACACCGGATATCCCTAAAACATGTCCAAGTTGCAACTCCACTCTGATTTGGGATTCAGATAATTTAATATGTACAAATGTGGAGAATTGCCAAGCACAGATAATAAATACGATTGAACATTTTTTTAAAACTCTTAGAAACATAGATGGTTTTGGGTCAGCAACAATTGAGAAGTTATATCAAAGTGGGATTAGGAATGTTTACTCAATTTATTTATTAAAGGAAACCGATTTTGAAAGAATAGGATTTGGAGATAAACAATCTCAAAATCTTATAGCAGAGCTACAAAGGAGTAGAACAGAACATCTTGAAGATTGGCGCTTTTTAGCTGCTTTTGGCGTTCATAGGCTTGGCATTGTAAATTGTCAAACCCTTTTACAACATGTAAATATTAATGATATTTTTCAGCTTACGAAGCAGTACTTGACGGAAAAGAAAATATTTGCAGTTAAAACAGCCAATATTATAGTTCAAGGTATTAAAGATATTGAAAATGAATTTGCCCAGTTAAAAAATCTGAGCTTTAATATTACATACACAAGGCTGCTATCAGAAGTAAGGAAAGAAGGTGGAGTAAGTCCAATTGATGGGAAGCATATTGTCTTCACAGGAAAAATGCAGCATGGAAGAGATGAAATGGAGAAAGAAGCTAGGTTGTTAAGAGCCAAGGTAGCAAAAACAGTGTCTAGTAGGACTGACTTTCTTGTAACAGGAGAAAATGTTGGGCATAAAAAAATTGAGTCTGCAGAAAAAAAAGGTGTTCAAGTTATTACTGAAGTAGAATATCTAAAGATGATTAATAAGAACAATGGATAAAATCATATTTCTTGTACAGGGTTCAGCCGAAGAACCTTATAAAGTAACTTTTCAGAAAAATGGTAACAATCTATCAGCATATTGCACGTGTCTAGCAGGTAATAATGGCCAGTACTGCAAACATCGTTTCAGAATTCTTGCTGGCTCAACTGAAGGCATTGTTGGTGATAATAAAATAGCAGTTGATGAAGTTAAGTCTTGGTTGTCAGGTACTGATGTCGAATCTGCATTGATTCAAGTCACCGAAAAAGAAAGAGCATTTGATGAAGCTAAAAAAGCTTTATCAAATGCCAAGAAAAAACTCGCAAAAGCTATGTTGGATTGATTCCAGCATTTTCCGTGAAACCTGTCATGAACTTGCCGATTATTCTGAATTCTGATATTCTAAATTCAGAAAACAGGACTGAGAAGGAGGTTTAGAATGGATACCATGAAAACAGCTATTGCAGAGATAAAGACTCGCGGCCAGTTGACCATTCCCAAGAAGATAAGAGAATCAAGCCATCTTGAAGAAGGACAGGTAGTCTCTATCATACCTGTGGGCGATTCCGTCATCATCACGCCGAAAAGGCTTGAGCTTGATGAGGCGCGAAGGCAGATCAGAAAGATAATGAAATCTTCAGGGCTTTCTGAAAAAGAACTGCTCAAGGGGATTGGAGAGGAGAGAGAGCTGCTTTACAAAGAAACCTATGGCAAAAAAAAGCGTTAGGATCTTCCTTGATTCAAACGTCATCATATCTGGCCTATTCTCTGATAAAGGGGCGCCTCGAGTAATTCTCGACCTTTTATCTCTTGGACTTCCTCAGCTTGCAGGTTCAACAGGGGAATATAATATAGTTGAGATTGAACGGAACTTAACAAAAAAGATGCCTGAAGCGCTTCCGGTTTATAGTAAATATCTTCCATTGATGAACCTTGACATCATCCCTCTTCCCTCGTCAAGAGAGATCGCTAAACTATCCGGGGTTACTTCTCAAAAAGACATCCCTGTTCTTGCTTCAGCAATAAAAGGCGATGTTGATTTCCTTGTAACAGGGGACAAAAAAGATTTTATCCATTTAAAAGGACAATACTCATTTAAAATACTTACTCCTTCGGAATTTCTTGATACCATTCTCCCTGAGATGCTCAAAGCTTTGGAATCTGATAGATTGAAGACTTAAATCCCCATATGTTTTTAAATTCGTTTTGCCTTCAGAGTCAGAGCTGTTTTTTTGAAGAACGATTATTCTGAACTAATAACCTATTGATATAAAAGACTTATATATGATAGGCTACTACAAGTTCGGGACTAGCTGGTCTTTCCCGGCAAATACACACGTCCACCCAATATTCTCTCTTTGAGTGTTCCGATAGATCGGAATGAAGAGTGAAAGGACGGAGGAAAAAAACTAAGGAGGCACACAAATGGTAGTAACAATGAAAGAGCTGTTGGAGTCAGGTGTCCATTTCGGGCATCAGGTAAAACGATGGAACCCAAAGATGAAGAAGTATATCTTCGGGGCCCGCAACGGGATTTACATCATTGATCTTCAGAAGACGATCAAGATGCTGGATGATGCTTACAACTTTATCAAGGAGCTTTCCAGTAACGGCGAATCCATTATTTTTGTAGGGACAAAGAAGCAGGCGCAGGATGTAGTTACAGAAGAGTCTCAGAGGGCCGGATGCTACTATATAAACCAGCGCTGGCTCGGTGGTGTTTTGACCAACTTCAAGACCATAAAGCAGAGCATCGAGAAGCTGAAGAAGATAGAGAAGATGAAGGAAGACGGGACATACTCCCTCCTTACCAAGAAAGAAGTCGCCAAGTACGAGAAAGAGAGGGTCCGCCTTGAGAAGAACCTTATAGGAGTCAAAGACATGAACACACTTCCCGGCGCGATGTTCATCATTGATCCTAAAAAAGAGAGGATAGCTGTTGCAGAGGCGAAGAAACTCTCTATCCCGATAATCGCTGTTGTTGATACTAACTGCGACCCTGATGAAATTGATTATGTCATTCCGGGAAATGATGACGCCATAAGGGCTATCAAGCTGATCACCTCCAGAATGGCAGAGGCTGTTATTGAGGGCAGGGAAATATACAATAAAGCTGCAAACGAGGCCAAAGAAAAAATGGCTGCTTCAAAAGCTGCCTCAGAAAAAGAGATAGCAGAGAAAAAGGCTGCAAGGGAGAAAGAAGCTCAGGTAGAGACAGAAGAGGAGAAGGAGGAAGTATCAGAATGAGCATAAGCGCAAATGATGTTAAGGAACTGAGAGAGCAGACCGGCGTCGGCATGATGCAGTGTAAAAACGCCCTTAAAGAGGCAGAAGGCGATATTGCAAAGGCGCTTGATATATTAAGGCAGAAGGGGCTTGCTTCAGCAGCAAAGAAGGTCGGCAGGGAGGCATCAGAAGGCCTGATAGGTTCATACATACACATGGGGAAACTCGGTGTTTTAGTAGAGATCAACTGCGAAACTGACTTTGTAGCCAAGACTGACGAATACATCGAGTTTGTCAAAGATGTAGCTATGCATATAGCAGCCGCGAACCCCACATATGTCAGCAGAGATAATGTCCCGGCTGATATAGTTGCAAAAGAGAAAGAGATATTCGCGTCCCAGGTAGAGGGCAAGCCGGCTAACATAGTGGACAAGATAGTCGAAGGCAAGCTGGAAAAGTTCTATTCTGACGTATGCCTTTTGGAACAGGTCTATGTAAAGGACGAGGATCAGAAGAAGAAGATCAAGGACCTTGTCATTGATAAGGTTGCTCATCTGGGTGAAAATATAGTGATCAAACGTTTCGTGAGATTTCAGCTGGGAGAAAAGGCCGGCTCTTAATCCGTATGAAAGTTAAAAAACCTCTGTATAAAAGGGTCTTGTTAAAGTTAAGCGGCGAGGCCCTTATGGGCAGCAAGTCTTTTGGTATAGACCAGAAGATGCTCCTTTCCATTGCAAAAGAGGTGAAGGATATTTCAGCCTCCGGAGTTGAACTTGCGATAGTTATCGGAGGGGGCAATATATTCAGGGGGCTTGAGGCGAGCTCAGAGGGGATGGAGCGGACGACTGCGGACTACATGGGGATGCTTGCGACGGTGATAAACTCCCTTGCTCTCCAGAATGCGCTTGAAACATCAGGTGTGCCTACAAGGCTTCAGACCGCGATAGAGATGCATGAGCTTGCAGAGCCTTATATCAGGAGAAAAGCGGTCAGGCATCTTGAAAAAGGAAGGTGTGTGATCTTTGCCGCAGGCACGGGCAATCCTTATTTCACAACTGATACTGCTGCGGCTTTGAGGGCTGTTGAAATAGATGCAGATGTGATCATGAAGGCGACAAAGGTAGACGGCGTCTACAGCAGTGACCCGGTAAAGAACCCCTCGGCAAAAAAATTCTCAGAGATCTCATACAGAGATGTGCTTAATAAAGAGCTCAAAGTGATGGACTCCACAGCCATATCTCTATGTAAAGATAATAACCTTCCAATAATTGTGTTCAGCCTGCTTAAGAGAGGCAACATAAAGAAGATCCTTGAAGGCAAAAAAATCGGAACCTTGGTCAGGGAGGGAGCGGCTTATGGAACAAAAGGCAAAAAAAATAATAACAGATAGGATGGAGAAGACCCTGGATGCCTTAAAAAAGGATCTGGCCAGTATCAGGACCGGCAGGGCATCCATATCTGTACTTGACGGCGTACTTGTTAATTCATATGGGACACCGGCTCCCTTAAGCCACGTTGCGACCTTAAGCGTTCCTGAGAGCAGGACGATCACGATCCAGCCCTGGGATGTTAAGATGATACCTGAGATAGAGAAGGCTATTCAGAAGTCTGATCTCGGGCTCAATCCTTCCAACGATGGGAAGATCATAAGGCTGTCAGTTCCCCAGCTTACAGAGGAGCGCAGGAAAGAGATCGTTAAAAATGCCCATAAAAAGGGAGAAGAGGCAAAGGTCGCGCTCAGGAATATACGCCGTGACGGAAATGATGAGATGAAGAAGCTGGAAAAAGATAAGCACCTGAGCGAAGACGATACCAAACGTTCTATTGAAGATGTGCAGAAGATCACGGATTCCTTTATTAAAAGGATCGACGAGATCATCAAACATAAAGAGGCGGAGATCATGGAAGTATAATTCTCGCCAAAAAACTCTTTCAGAAAATTCTGATATATCCCTTTAAATCGGCATTTTTATATTGTAAGATTTACTAACAGGCACTTAAAATATCAGCTATTTATATAAATAAAAACACCAGGAGGAAGGAATGGCTATACGTGTAGGTATCAACGGATTTGGAAGGATAGGCAGGCTTGTATTTCGTGTTGCTGTAGATCGCGCGGATATCGAGGTCGTAGGCATTAACGATCTTATTGATGTCGAATACATGGCATATATGCTCAAGTATGATTCCACTCACGGCAAGTTCAAGGGGAAGGTAGAGGTCAAAGGCGGGAATCTGGTTGTGAACGGCAAAGAGATCCGCGTTACTGCGGAAAAAGATCCCGCTAATCTGAAATGGGATGCTGTGGGAGCGGAATTTGTTGTTGAATCAACAGGCCTCTTTCTTTCAGACGAAACAGCGAGAAAGCATATTCAGGCAGGCGCCAAAAAGGTTGTCATGTCAGCCCCTTCAAAAGATAATACCCCCATGTTTGTCATGGGCGTTAATAATGAAACCTACGCAGGACAGGATATAGTTTCAAATGCGTCATGCACAACAAACTGCCTGGCCCCGCTTGCCAAGGTCATTCATGACAAGTTCGGGATAATCGAAGGGCTCATGACCACTGTTCATGCTGTGACAGCAACGCAGAAGACAGTTGACGGGCCCTCTGCCAAAGACTGGCGCGGAGGCCGCGGCGCAGGCCAGAACATCATCCCATCAGGCACAGGAGCTGCCAAGGCTGTCGGCAAGGTCATCCCATCGCTTAACGGCAAGCTGACAGGCATGGCATTCAGGGTTCCGACCCCGAATGTTTCCGTTGTTGACCTGACATGCCGCATTGAGAAGGGTGCGAGCTATGATGAGATCAAGGCCGAAGTAAAAAGGGCGTCTGAGAACGAGCTGAAAGGTATTCTCGGTTATACAGAGGATGCAGTAGTCTCAACAGACTTTCTGGGCGAGACGTGCACATCTTTTTTTGACGCAAACGCAGGCATAGCCCTTAACGATCATTTTGTGAAACTGGTCTCATGGTATGACAATGAGTGGGGCTATTCCAACAAGGTGGTTGACCTGATCTCATATATAGCGGGTAAAAAATAATTGCGGCCATGAAAGATAATCCTTATTCACCCATTAAAGGAGTCTTAAATAAGCTCTCCATCAGGGACCTCAATATCAAGGGGAAGAGGGTATTCATACGTGTTGATTTTAACGTGCCTCTGGATAAGGATCTCAATATTACAGACGACACCAGGATACGTTCCGCACTGCCTACTATCAATTATGCCATTGACGAAGGCGCAAAGATAATCCTTGCGTCGCATCTCGGAAGGCCTAAAGGGACTGATGATAAACGCTACAGCCTTGCTACTGTTGCCAGAAGGCTGCAGCGCCTGATAAAGAAAGAGGTTACATTTTTAGAGGACTGTGTAGGCCCGGAAGTTGAAGCAGCTGTTGCGAAGATGGCTGAGGGCGATATTATCCTTCTTGAGAACCTGAGGTTTCATAAAGGCGAGGAGGATAATGATGAAGAGTTCGGCAAGGCTCTTGCCAGGCTTGCGGACTTCTTTGTTAATGACGCATTTGGCGCGGCCCATAGGGCGCATGGCTCTATAACAGGTATAGCAAAACACCTCCCATCTGCAGCAGGTTTTCTTCTTCAGAAAGAGATAGAGTATCTTCAGGGCGTCATTAACCGTCCGGTGCGGCCTTTTGTGGCCATACTTGGCGGGGCAAAGGTCTCAGGAAAGATCGGCGTCATAGAAAATCTTGCGGACAAGGTTGATAAAGTTATCGTAGGCGGCGGAATGGCATATACATTTTTAAAGGCATTAGGCCATCCTGTCGGAGATTCGCTTGTTGAGAATGATATGCTGGACCTTGCCAAAGATATCAGGAGAAATTGCCTGTCTAAAGGCATTAAGTTTTATATCCCGGTAGACTGCGTTATCGCTCAGAGCATGGAGCCGGGCGCAGAGGCAAAGGTTGTCACAACCCAGGAGATACCTGACGGCTGGAAAGGTCTTGATATAGGCCCTGCTTCCGCAAAGCTATTTTCAGAGGCGCTTGGAAACGCAAAGACCATCCTTTGGAACGGCCCTATGGGCGTTTTTGAGGTGGATGCATTCTCACGCGGCACATTTGCGGTTGCACGTTCTGTTGCAGATGCTTATGCGCTGACCATTGTTGGAGGAGGAGATACCGCGCTTGCCGTTAACAGGGCAGGGGTTTCTGAAAGCATGTCATTCATCTCTACAGGCGGCGGCGCATCTCTTGAACTTCTTGAAGGCAAGGGACTTCCGGGGCTTGAGGCTTTGACGGATAAATAAGTACCGGGTTAGTATGCAGTAAGCAGTTTCTCGCTCAACTACTTGTCCCTTTTTAAATGACGCTGTATATCCCTGTCCGCCTCTTTCTTTTTTGTTGCCTCTCTCTTTTCATACTGCCTCTTTCCTTTTGCAAGCCCGATCTCCAGTTTTGCCTTACCCTTGCTGAAATAGAGCTTAAGCGGTACAACCGTCAGCCCCGCCTCCCTGATCCTGCCAAAGAGCTTCTCTATCTCTTTCTTGTGAAGCAGCAGCTTTCTTGTTCTTAAAGGCTCATGGTTGTTGATATTGCCGTGGCTGTACGGGCTGATATGGCAGTTAAGAAGAACAGCCTCGCCTTCCTTAACAAGGACATAGCTCTCTTTCAGGTTCGCATTTCCCTCTCTTAATGACTTGACCTCAGTGCCCACGAGCGATATCCCGGCCTCATAGGTCTCCAGTATTGTGTAGTCATGATATGCCTTTTTATTGGCTGCGACGATCTTTATGCTCATTTGCAAGAAAGGATAACTCAAGGATTATTTCAAGTCAATGAAGGGCGCGGAACCCCTGTTGTTTTCGGAGATTTATTTGGGGGTAGGCCATTTAGCTAATGTTCGGAGGACTGTCCGAGCTAATTGCGCTTGTTATGCGTTTTTACATATAAACCATATGCCGTTTTACAGTAGTATCTGATTCACGAAACTCAATTGTTTCACTCATTCCTATCAGCTCTTTAGGCAACACTTCATAGATAACCGGTTTAGAAAAATATATACTTGTCTTGATACCTGATTTAGCGTTAGCGGATCTAAAGCCATAAAACCAAAGTGACTCTTCATTTACGAATATTGCCTCGAATCCATAGAGTGGCGATTTTAGAGTGATTTCCTTCCCAGTCTTTCCGTTACTCTCCAGCACATTGAAATTGTCTGGTTGTTTAGTATAGTCATTGTATAAACTGGTCATAATATAAGATGGATCAGTTAAATAAAGTATATAGTCAACCAAGTCCTTTTCATTCTTCTTACTTTTGAGAGCAACTTTTTCCCCAATTTTCCACTCATAGATATAATCTCCTTTCGTGAACATATTCCATCCTTCGCCATTTTGGAGAATGTGTAGTTCACCATTTCCATAAAAGAGATCTGTAGATGTTTCCGTTCCGTTGCTCTTTACTCTTCTGATAAGAATGTGGTTTTTAATATTTAAACGAAAAACGTTTCTTACGCGCTCACCAAGCTCAGGATATGCAATTGGCTTAGGGCTTTCCGCAGACTGTTTATAAATATTTATATATCGATCAACTTGATCATCCCACTCACCTGCATGCACTAATGACGAACTACAAAATAATAATAGTATTATTGCTATTTTCATGACGCCCCCATATTAATATATTGCCAGCCGTATTTTCTGGAATATCAATATCATAGTTGTATAAATAAGAAAATACAACCATATAATACTGCGGTGAATTGTAAATTATGCTTAAAACAAAGGCGCTTTTAAGGTTTTCTTTAGGCGTAAAACCTTCATTTGATCTCACTTCCCGCCCCTTTGGAAGGAGCCAGGTTTAAGATTTTTTGATCTCATTTTTTGACTATTTAGCAAATTTTATTCCAGTACTTGTAAAACAAAAAATGTCCGTGCTATAATGCAAGTTGACCAAAACGGACTGTTTTTATTATATTATCTATCCCATGCGGTTTGTACTTAATGGTTTGCTTTAAGCGTTTGCGGGAACGTACAGTGAATCTTTGTGCAAAGGCTGGACTGTTGTTTTTTCTTAAGATATTGTGATTGCCGATGTAGCTCAGTTGGTAGAGCAGCTGATTTGTAATCAGCTGGTCGGGGGTTCAAATCCTCTCATCGGCTCCATTGAAATAAAGTGGTTGAGAGTTGGAAGTTGAAGACGGAAAGAGCTTCACTTTTTTACTCTTGACTTTGGATTAGGAGAGGTTCCCGAGTGGCCAAAGGGATCAGACTGTAAATCTGACGGCTCCGCCTTCGGAGGTTCGAATCCTCCCCTCTCCACCATTTGTGGTTAGTTGAGAATTAAAAGTTAAGAGTTAAAGGAACAGAAGGTTTTTAATTTTTTACTTTTAATTTTGTTGTGTGCGGGAGTAGCTCAGTGGTAGAGCGTCAGCCTTCCAAGCTGAGGGTCGCGGGTTCGAGCCCCGTCTCCCGCTCCATTTGAGGGAGTCGCCCATGTAGCTCAGTTGGCAGAGCACGTCCTTGGTAAGGACGAGGTCAGCGGTTCGATCCCGCTCATGGGCTCCAGGGCAAAAGTTATTTTTTTTGATATAGATATTTAAATACTAAAAACAAGTATTCTTTAAGAACTTTAAAGGAGGGGATTTATGGCAAAGGCGAAATTTGACAGAGGGAAGCCGCACGTTAACGTAGGAACAATAGGGCATGTTGACCATGGGAAGACCACATTAACGGCAGCTATAACAAAATATCTGGCATTCAGCGGCGGAGCAGTATACCGTGCATATGATTCGATAGACAACGCCCCTGAAGAG
>JAUSMY010000052.1 GCA_030646035.1 Thermodesulfovibrionia bacterium
GGCTATCTGTCCCCTGAAAAATTGGATAGCTTCGATTATCAACGTAAAATTGTTCCAATCCATTACGAATGAATTGCAAGTCTGCAACTCTTTGACTGTCACGTGAGCGTGTTAGTGCTACAACGTAAGTGTAGGCTCCTAGTGACGCCAGGATACCAATTATTGCTATAACTGTTAGAACTTCAATTAAGGTAAACCCTCTACGCATACATTAAGGGTCGCTGAAATCTGTGGTAATATCAACCTGCTTAAGGAGGTGTACCTTTTGAGTAAGCGAGAAATAGAAACCAAAAAGCTCAATACGAAGGCATTGTGGGGTATTGGAGCTGGTCTAGCTGCCCTAGGGGCAGCTTCTTGGCTCTTGGTTCGTCACAAAGGCAAACAAAAAGAGCAAGGACGAGCGACTGAACTTGATGTCCGTAGCGATCTAAGGAGCAGAATTCTTAGGGAGTGGATTGTTAGTTTGGAGGCTCGACTACTTCGATCGGAAGCGGCCAACGAAAGGGATATTCTCGCCGAACTAATCAGACAAGCTCGCGCTAAGCTAGCGCAACTTGACTACGAACGGCAACTTCCCCTATCTCTGCGCCTGACTCTAGAGAAAATCCATGAAGCAGAGGCCGAAATGGAGGAGGCCATGATTCAACACGAAGGCGGCTAGGTAACTCTAGTCGCCTTACATTGCGGTCCCAGCGGGAGTCGAACCCGCGATCTTCGCCATGAAAAGGCGACGTCCTAGGCCACTAGACGATGGGACCAAAGCAATAAAATCAACAATTTAAAGAGCTTAGTAGTATAGCTATTTTTTACGAAACTGTCAAAATCACTCAAAATCACTCAATTTGTAGACAAAACTGTCTACAAATTGTAGTCAATTAAGCCAAAGGACAAGGGTGAAAATGATGGTAGCGAGTTCATGGCCGACAGGTTCTATACAACAAAGAATAAAAATAAATGAACGACTTTGATAACGTAAAAAACCGCCTCTCCCTTCAAGCAGTGATCACACAGGAGACAGGCTTCACAATGAAAGGTAAGCACTTGGAAGAATGTCCCTTCTGCACGGGGCATAATTGCTTTGCATTTTATAATGATGGCGCGAGTTATAAATGCTTCCAGTGTGAAGCGTCGGGTGATGTATTCACGTTCCTGCAGGGGTATCACGAACTTAATGCAAATGAGGCTTTGCTCCGTGCCGCAGCAATCGCAGGCGTGGAGATCACCCGCGAGAAGCAAAAGGAAAAGGCCGAGAGTTATCAGGAGCGCATGTACCGGCTGGCTGCTGAACATTATCTTAGTCAAACATCTCAAATCTCAGCAGGGTATAAGTGGTTTACTGAAACACGGGGACATTCTGAGAATACGCTTTATGGGATGCAGGTCGGCTATGCTACTGACAAGCTTCTGCCTTTTCTTAGGAAGGAAGGATTCACCGATGCAAAGATACTAAAATACGGCCTTGCCAGAGAGGATAAAGGCGACGGTATCATCAAAGATTATTTCTGGAAAGGGCTTGCTGTCTTTCCGGTTATCGATCATGACGGGAAGGTTATCTCATTCACATCTAAGGACCCGACAAAGAAGTATCCGGGATTGATGCTTGAGGGTATTAAAAAAATATGGTTCCTTAACTTCCGGGCGTTAGGTAAAGATGACTGTATTATGGTTGAGGGTGAGAATGATATCGCCAGCTTGATGGATATAGGCCTTAATAATGTGATAGGCACTGCAGGGGCTCCGGGAGAGGATCAGATACGCCTCCTGAAGAACTTCTCTGCCGGCAAGACTGTGTACCTCTGGTTTGATAAAGACAAGCAAAAGAATATAAAGAAACGCACCGGAGGGGCGCACCATATTGAGTTCATATACAAGAAGCTGACCGGCGCTGACATAACACTGAAGATAATCACTCATCCCGGTGAGAGTAAGGATGCGGATGAATATATACAAGGTCTTCTGAAGGCAGGGGAGTCCCCAAATAGCGTCCGCTCGAAGATACGGGAGCTGAGGGAGAAATCTGTAGATCCGCTCACATGGGAACTGCAGCAGCTTGCAGAGATTGAAAGCAGTAAAGACAGTCTCGATGTATTCACAGAGAGGGGCTTGTCTGCATTGATCAATACGATACCGTCAAGAGCTGAACAGGAAATACTTATTGACCTGGCGGCAACATCGATAGGGATATCAGTCAATGCGGTAGAAGAACTCGTCAGGAACTCGACAGATCTGTATAAGGAACTCTCCAATAAATTCCATGGAGCCGCAGGAATAAAAAAAGCTGAACCGCTTGAGATAGCGGAGCATATATTCAAGTGGTTCAATAATGGAAGCGGCGCGAGATTCTTTAAGACCGTAGACGGCAAGTGCTATGTATTTTATCAACGCAAAATCTATCTCATAGGTAATAACCTTGACTTTAATACACTGATGCAGGAGTTGACCCGTTTGGCTGCTGTGGAGCGTCCTGGAAGCACTGTATGGTACTTTCTTGAGAACCTCTGCAATATGCGAGGCGAGTTGGTTGATATGATGACCTGGCTGTATACGAACAGGGAGAAGGACATAATCTTCCTGAACCTCAACTCTAATCACAACAAGATCATTCAGATCGAGCCTGGTGAGGATCCTCAGGTCATTGACAACGGGACGAATCAATATTCAGTCCTTCTGTCTTCCAGTCCTCAAATCAAAAGTTTTAATTATACTCATAACCCAAGCGAAGCCGAAGGCTTTGCGGCGCTCAAAGAGCTTCTGATGGATACAACTCCATGTGAGGGACAGATGCGGTACTTCATGGTGTGCTGGATGATCTCTGCTTACTTGATGAACTATCAATCTGACAGGGGACTTTTGCAGATCATTGCCTCAAGTAAGATTGGAAAGTCAAAAGTAGCTGAGAGAATCAGCCAGCTCTTCTATGGAGAGAGTTATGTTGGTAAAGGCACTGGCGCCGCTGAGACCAGAGTGGCAGCAGCGAACCCTTTCTTGTTCATGGACAATGTGGAGAACCGCAACCTTACGATTGGGACAGTAGATTTTCTCCTGCTCCTGGCCAACAGTTCGCACAAACCAAAAGCAAAAGGTGGCTCTGATACAGAGGTGCTTTATCAGAAACTTTTCACTATGGCTATTATCACAAGCATCGAGGCGTTTCCGGGCAGGCTGCCGGAACTTGTGAACAGAACATTTCCATTGCAGCTTGAGCCGCAGTGGAAGCTTCCGGGATATATGCACGATGAGGTCATGCGCCAGATTATTAAAAAGCGTTCGCTCATCCTTTCTTCCATATTAAAGATGGTCGGCCGGAAGGTCCTACCTAATCTGGCGGAGAGATCCTTCTGGTCGAAACATATACAGACTGAGTTCCCCGGACATTATAAAGACAGAAACAATGAGCACATCTGTATGATGATGATCATCCTTGAGTCACTGCTTGAGCATATCCCGTGGAAGAAAGAGACTCCGATAAAGACACAGGCGAGTATGATCCTGAAGCACTGGATTGAAAGCTGGAATGAACAGGAGAGCCAGACGGCCGTGGACTCAAGCACGCTGCTGAATGTTATGGACGGGCTCGCCAAGGAAGTTTATATAAAAATCCGTGGTAAAGGACTGAATAGCATCACCTATCAGTCGCATCCTGAGTTTGAGGCGCCTTATCCGAATCTGTCAGGGGAAGGTTCATATAAGGGAGAGGGTATCGGTGTTTATATATTCGATGACCCTGAATACATGGAGACCTTCTATCTCACAGAGAAGATGGATGATGCAGACTCTGACGATCCAGATGATTTCTTAGAGCAGGTGCAGCGGTTGGAGATCATCATTCCTGCGGCGGATCTCTACACTCTATTGAACCGGTACTGTGCCAACCAGCATACTCGCAATCCTTTTGACGGTCCGACTGCACTGGGGGCGAGGATTTCTAATGATAAGCATATCCTGCAGAAGGGTGGTTGGGATATCGTATCAAAGAAGAAGGGTCAAATGCAGTATAAGAAAGTCAGGGGTAAATGGTACTGGAGATTCTCAAAAAAACTGAGGCCGATAGTATGAAGAGAATAAAAATAATAATACTCGATAAATCAATAAGTTACAGCGTAATTGTATATTTTTTTTATTTAAGCTTGAAATTTGGGAGGCGATTTTTTCATCAGAATACTTCCCATCTTCCCCCTAATTCTATAACTTATTAATTTTAAATATTAATTTATATGTTTTATAGGGGGAAGTTGTGGGGGAACTATGGGGGAAGATGGGGGAATTATGG